>NZ_NFIL01000040.1:0-19984 GCF_002161755.1 Flavonifractor sp. An4
GTGTATTGGGTTTAACGGGTTGCGGCAGGCGTGGGCGTAGGGGCGGGCATTTTGCTGCCGCACCCCGTTAAACCCAATACACAGAGCAATAACACCCCGGAAAGAATACGTTTCATCATCGTTTTTTGCCTCCTTTTCGCCGTTTGGGCAGGTGCATGGCCCGGCGGTTGCCTCCCTTCTTCCGGCGGGACTTTTCTGTCCTGGGCTTCTCCGCCCGCCGCTCCTGCTTGGCTACAGGGGTACCGCCGGGGAGGATAAAGTCCACCTGACCGCTCACCGGATCGGCGGCGGCGCACTCCACCTCCAGGGCCATGCCGAAGGTATACCGGCCGCTGCCGCCCAGCTCCACCAGGAGCAGATGGGCCTGGTCATACTCCCAGGGCCCGCCGGGTAAGGCCTCCACCGGCAGCAGTCCCTCCACGCCCCCGGCCACCGACACAAAGAGGCCAAACCGGGTGACACCGGTCACCACACCGGCAAAGATCTCCCCAACGTGGCCCGCCATAAACTCGGCCAGGTAGCGCTTCTCGATCTCCCGCTCGGCCTCCTGGGCGGCCAGCTCCCGCTGGGAGGACTGGACGGCGGCCCGCCCCACAGCGGTGGTCAGCTTCTTCTCCTGTTTGTCCAGCGTCCCGTCCAGCAGGGCGGTGAGCACCCGGTGGACCATCAGGTCGGGATAGCGGCGGATGGGGGAGGTAAAGTGGCAGTAATACTCCGCTCCCAGGCCGAAGTGGCCCAGGTTGTCCTCGTCGTACCGGGCCTTCATCAGGGAGCGCAGCACCATCATGGACACCGCCCCCTCCTCCGGCTTTCCCTTGGCCCAGTCCAGCAGCTTCTGGAGGGAATGGCTATCCGTTCCCTTCAAATCGTAGCCCAGAGGGGCCACCATCGTACGCAGGGCCTCCCCCTTTTCGTCGGAGGGCTTCTCATGAACCCGGTAGACACAGGGCTTGTGCAGCCGGTTCAAATGCTCTGCCACGCACTCATTAGCGGCCAGCATAAAGGACTCGATGAGCTTCTCGCTCTCCCCCTGCTGCCGCAGGGCCACGTCCACCGGCTTGCCCTCGCTGTCGCAGATTACATAGCTTTCCTTGGTCTCCAGATCCAGGGCCCCCCGGTTCCGCCGCAGCTTCTCCAGCTGCTTGGCCAAAGCCGCCATATCCCGCAGCATGGGCAGGATATGGGCGTACCGCTCCGCCAGGGCGGGGTTCTCCCCCGCCAGCAGCACGTTACAGTCCTCGTAGGTCATCCGCTCGGTGGAGCAGATCACTGATTTGGTGATAGTGTGGTCCACTACCCCGCCGCTTGCGTCCATGGTCATGATGCAGGACAGAGCCAGCCGGTCCACATGGGGGTTCAGGGAGCAAATGCCGTTGGACAGCTCCACCGGCAGCATAGGCACCACTTGGTCGGCAAAATATACCGAGGTGCCCCGCTCCCAAGCCTCCAGGTCCAGCGGGGAACCGGGGTGCACATAGTGGCTCACATCGGCGATGTGGACCCCCAGCACCCAGCGGCCCTGGTCGTCCTTCTCCAGGCTGACGGCGTCGTCAAAGTCCTTGGAGGAGGCCCCATCGATGGTGATGATGGTCTTGCCCCGCAAGTCCAGCCGCCCCGCCAGGGCGGAGGGCTCCACCGCCTGGGGGATGGTCTCAGTCTCTGCCAGCACGGCAGGCGGGAAGGTGCGCACAATGTCATGGGTGTAGAGAATGGCCTCCACGGCACTCTCCCGCCGGTCGGCGGGGCCAAACCGCTCCCGCAGGGTGCCCATGGGGGCGGTCTTGCCGCCGCCGAAGCTGGTCATGGCCACAGCCGCCCGCTCGCCGGGGCGCACCCCCTTCCGCTTGGTGAATACCTGGATGGGGCCGGGCAGGCGGTCGTTGTCCGGTTTCAGCCAGAGGGCGTGGTCCTGCCGCTCCAGCACGCCGGTGACGGTTTTGTTGGCCCGCTCCAGCACCTGGACCACCTTGGCCACCCGTCGGCCTGCCTCTGGGTCCTCCTCGGTGATGCAGGCCGTTACTTTATCTCCATTCCAGGCGCCGCCGTTGGCCCGGGGTGGAATGAAGCAGTCCTCCCCCTCCTCGGGGATCAAAAAGCCGAAGCCCCGGCCGCTGGCCTGGTAGATACCGGTCAATTCCTTTGTCTCTTTCATAGATCGTTCCTTTCTGATTCTGGTGTTTCTGGTTTGTATTATACCCCTTTTTGCCTCAGGCGCAACAAAAAACGCCCTTCCGAAACCGGAAGGGCGTTTTTTCGCATTCTCAGATCAGGCAGATGACAAAGGTGAGGATCATGAATCCAATGGCCACCCACTTGGTCATCTTGGCCAGCTTGGCGTCCCAGCTCTTGGCCTTATTCTTGGCCATAAAGGTGTCGGCAACACCGGCGATGGCACCGGACAGGCCGGCGCTCTTGCCGGACTGGAGCAGCACCACGGCGATGAGGAACAGGCAGGCCGCCACATCGATAATGCTCAGAATCAGCTTGGTGTAATCCACGCTACATCGTCCTTTCGGCCCCGTCAGCGGGGCAATGTGCACTCTATTTGGCGCAGTCCTCCCGCGCCTTCTCTCATACGTAAAATTGATAATAGCACAAAACAGGAACGATTACAAGTGTTTTCTCATTTTTTCTGGCATTATATCTGACTGCGCAGCAGCCGTCGGCTGCCCCAGCAGGTGGCCAGGAAGTAGCCGCCGTACACCGCCACCAGCAGCAGGGCGGTGACAGCGCTGGAGGCAGCGGCATCTACCTTGCCCACCTCGGCAATGACGGCGTTGGCGGCGGTCATGCCTACCACGGCATGGATCAGGGCCAGGGCCAGCGGCAGGAAGAAGGCCAGAAACACCTGGATATCCACCGCCCGGCCCCGCATCCGCCGGGAAACCCCCAGCTGGGAGAGGACCCGATAGCGCTGGGCGCTGTCGGCAGCCTGACTGAGCTGCTGGAGGGCCAGCACCGCCGCCGAGGCCACCAGAAACACCACGCCCAGGTAGAGGCCGATGAAGAGCACCAGCACTTTGGTACCCATCAGGTCCATCCAGGTGGACAGCTTGGTGGTATAGGAGTAGCCGCCGGTATTCTTCAGACCGCTCACCGCCGCCAGAAAAGCGTCCTCCGTCTCCTGTCTGTCCCCGGCATAGTCGGCCAGGAAGTACCAGCGGGACACAGACAGCTCCTCTGTTTCCTGGGACACCATCTGGATACGCCAGTCCTCCACAAAAGCGTCGGCCTTTTCCTTCCCCCAGGCAGCCGCATAGGCATCATAGTCCGTCTGGAGCAGATAGGAGCGCCCGTTCTCGTCCTGATACATAGGGAAGGTGATCCAGCGGCTGCACTGCTGCTCCGGGTCAAAGCCCTCCGCCGTCAGCAGTGCAGGCAGATCTATGGTCCCTCCCTCCTCCTCGGGCCAGACAGACAATTCCACATCCTGGGGCACGGTCTGGTCCGCCATCTGAGAGACGGTGTTGTTCAGTCCTACAGAGGTGGCGGTGATGCCGATGGCCAGCAGCAGCATGAGGCAGATCACCGTCATGGACCGGTAGGTGGTATTGATATTGGCGTTGAACTGCCGCAGGATGAACAAATTCAGATTTTTATAATAGAGCTTCTTGCTGGTCTGGCACAGACGCAGCAGGAAACCGGACAAAGCCCGGAAGAACAGCAGGGTACCCAGGCTGCCCAGCCCGATCATTACCCAGAACAGTTCGTCCACCCGCAGCAGGCCCCGGGTCAGCAGCATGGTGTAGGCCACGGCCAGCAAAACGCAGCCCACGAGAAAGAGCACCACCGAGACGCCCAGGCTGCGCACCTTCAGTTCCTGGTTCACCCGCCGGGCCCGCAGCAGGTCAATCAGCTTCCGCCGGGATATGGTAAATGCGTGGTAGAACATCACCAGCAGGAAGATAGCCGCAAAGGCCAGCACCGTCTTGCCGATAGCAGGGAGAGAGAGGGAAAAGGCAAAGTAGGTCATGGGCACCGCAAACAGCCCCGCGGTAAAGAGGGACAGGGCCTGGGAGAGCACCACACCCAGCGCCAGCCCCACCGCCAGCGCCGTCAGAGCAATGACGGCGGTCTCCGCCAGCAGCAGCCGGGCCACCTGCCAGCGCTCCATGCCAAGCATCAGGTAGGTGCCCAGCTCCCGGGACCGGCGGCGGACCAGAAAACCGGAGGCGTACAGGATGAGGAAGGCCAGCACCACCCACACAAAGACTGACAGGATGCCGATGAGCTGCTGAATAGCTCCCACAATGTTGGCCCGGGGGTGCTGGGCCAGATAGCGGATCACACTCTGGGTCTCCAGAGCGTTGAACACATAAAACAGGCACACGCCGAAGGCCACGGTCAGGAAGTACACCCCGTAGTCCCGGAAGCTGCGCCCCACATTCTTGACAGCCAGCTTAGAGAACATCGTTCTGGTCACCTCCCAGCTCAGTCACCACGCCGATGATTCGCCGGAAAAAGTCTCTGCGGTCCAGATCCCCCCGCTCCAGCTGGGCAAACACCGCCCCGTCCCGCAGGAAGAGGATACGATGACAGTAGCTGGCGGTAAAGGCGTCGTGGGTGACCATCAGGATGGTAGCCTCACACAGTTCGTTCATCACCTCGAACCGCTCCAGCAGCAGCCGAGCGGACTTGGAATCCAGCGCACCGGTGGGCTCGTCGGCCAGGATCAGGGCCGGCCGGGTGACAATGGCCCGGGCGGCGGCGGTGCGCTGCTGCTGGCCCCCCGACATTTGATAGGGGTATTTGTTCAGGCAGTCGGTGATCTCCAGCAGCTGGGCGGTCTCCTGCACCAGCCGCTCCACCTTCTGAGGCGGGGTTTTGCGGATGGTAAGGGCCAGGGCAATGTTCTCAAAGGCGGTAAGGGTATCCAGCAGATTGCAGTCCTGGAACACAAAGCCCAGCCGCTCCCGTCGAAACCGGGAGAGCTCCTTCTGCCTCAGGCCGGTGATGTCCCGGCCCTCCACCCAGATGTGGCCCGCCGTAGGGGCATCAATGGTGGAAATGCAGTTGAGCAGGGTGGTCTTGCCGCTGCCCGACGGGCCCATGATGCCTACAAATTCCCCTTTTTCCACCGAAAAATCCACATGGTCCACCGCATGAGTGACCGTTCCTCTGCCATAATCCCGGCACAGTCCTTCTACCTTCAGAATCTGCTCCATCTGTATGCCTCCTTTGCTTCTGAAGATAGTGTACCAGCATCATCTTAAAAATTTCTAAACGCCCTCTTACCGTTTTATGAAAGAAAAACGGACGCCCCCCAGGGCGTCCGTTTCATCCGAAATCCGGTTCAATCCAATGTTTTTAAAACTTCCATGGTGCGCTGGACCTCCGCCCGGGTCATGGTGGCAGAGGGTTGGAACTGGCCGTTCACCGGCTCCAGCAGACCGTTGCGGAGGCAGAAATCCACCGCCGTCACCGCCCAGCCGGAGACAGAAGCCCGGTCGGACAGGGCGTTGACAGCCGAACCATCGGCGGTCAGGTCCAGGCCTTCCGCTCTGGCGTAGTTATAGAGCATGGCTGCCGCCTGCTCCCGTGTCACTTCCATCTGGGGCAGGAACATACCCTTGCCGTCTCCGCTGACGATGCGCTTTTCCGCGGCCCAAACCACCGCGTCGCTTCCCGTCACATCCGCAAAGGCCACATTGGCCCCGGGCTTGGGCTGGCCTGCCACCTCATAGAGCATCTCCACAAAACCCAACCGGGTCATGGGACTGTCCACAGCACCGGCGTATACCGCCCAGGTGCTCTCCCGCTGCGGTACAACAGCCCCGGAACGGGAAGTAAACGCGGTCAGAAGGGAGGCCATTGTTCCGCCGGTGGCAGCATACTGCATATCGGCTGCGGCGGACCACAAAATGGTGCAGGAGGGGAACTCGTCGTCATACAGATGAGACTCCTCCAAAATCACACGATAGGTGCGATCCTCCTCCACCGGCTGGCCCTGCCAGGTCAGATTGACCACCCGCTGGCCAGGCTGGCCGCCTACATAAAGCTCATAGTCCATACCATACAGGAAATCGGCGTCCTGCCCACCGGTCACCCGACCGCTCTCATCCACCTGGTACCGCCCGGCACAGACCTCCAGCCATGCCTCCAGCTGGGCGCCGGTCAGTTCCACCATCACCACCGGACTGTCTCCGCTGGCCAGGGTAGCACAGTCCCTCAGGCTCAGGGCACGGGCTCCGCTGCCGCTGCTGCTCTGCTCCGGCAGATATCCAAGGCTTCCGTTGGTAATCAGGGCCGCATCCGCCCCTGAGGTCCACAGCATAGCCCGGGCAACCAGATCAGCCGCCTGGGTCTGCCGGGTAGCACTGGCAGTGGTCTCCGTCCAGTTGCCGGACAGGGTCCCTGCGCGCTGCTCGGCGCGGGCCTGCTGGGCCTTCTGGCCGTCGGCCGTGGCTTGGGCCAGCGCCGGATCATTTTCATAGTCGCTCAGTCGCAGCAGCTGGCTCTCGCCGATCACAGGAGTACCGTTGTCAGAGAGAATCACCTCGGTACGGGTCAGGGTGGTTCCGCCGCTGCTGACCCAGGACACCATCTGGCCATCCCGATTCTCCAAAGTGCCCATATCCGCCTGGCCGTGGCCGCTCACCAGCAGGTCAATCCCTGCGGTTTGGGCGGCAAACTCCTCCAGCGTCTCCTGGTCTGCGTGGCAGCATACCACTACCAGGTCGCAATTCTGCTGCTCCAGCTGGGGCCAGATCCAGTGGTTCCACTCCCAGGCATAGCTCATGCCGGTGTTGTCCGTATGGCCGAACTTGCTGTCACTATAATAGTAAGAGGGCAGAGACTGGGGCACCTCCAAAGTGCCCAGGCCCACCACTGCGATCCGGATCTCCTTGCCCTCCAGCTGGCGGGTATAGATGTGGTAGGGCTGGGCAGCGTTCTGTCCGCTCTCCCCGTCCATCCAGTCGGCGGAGATCAGTTTCACCGGCGTACCCTGGCCGTTTTCTTGGGTCAAATCCCGGAAAAAGGCGGCCCGGTGGCCCTGCCCCAGCCGGAACTCCTCCACGCTGGGGATCAGTCCATCATAACCGATGGTACGCAGAGCCAAAGCGGTGTCGGCGGCACTGCCGCTGACCAGGGTATTGGCCACCGCATCCCCGCTGTCCAGCAGCAGCGCGCTCTTCACGGTCTGACGCTCCTCCGCCATGGCGGAAGCTACCTTCAAATAGCTGTTTTCTTCCGTTTGTCCGGTCATGGGATCGGTCTCTCCTACCCGGCCCGCCATATCTCCTGTGGTATAGATCGCCAGGGCAGGCGCCGCCTCAGCAGGTGCAGGTTCCGCAGCCCAGGCGGCCGTAGCCGGCAGAAGCAGCAGCGCCAGCAGCGCCGCACCCAGCCGGCGAAACAATATGGATTTCCGTGCCATTAAGATCGCCTCTTTTCTCCCACATGGGGCACGTTCCTCCGGCACAAGGCCGGTAATCTGGTCCAAGTATTGTCGTTTTGTTTATTATACGTCCAGGCAGAGGCGGATTCAACGCATGGCAGGTGAATGTAAACAAAAAGAAATATTGTTACAATTCCTTTTCTTGAAGCAAAAAAGAACGCCGCATATGCGGCGTTCTTTTGCGTGAAAGAAAGGGAAAACTCAGCCCATGGCGCACAGCTCGGCGGCGGTGCGGGCAGCCAGACGGGCGTTGTTGAATACCAGCTGGATGTTGGAATCCAGGCTGTCGCCGCCGGTGAGTTCCTTCACCTTGGCCAGCAGGAAGGGGGTGGTGGCCTTACCGTGGATGCCCTGCTCCTTGGCCTGCTCAATGGCCTCGTCGATGGCCTTGTTGATGACGTCGTGGTCCATGGCAAACTCCTCGGGGATGGGGTTGGTCACCAGCATACCGCCCTTCAGGCCCAGCTCCTGGGAAGCGTGGAAAGCGGCGGCAATCTCCGCGGGGGTGTCCATGCGGTAGTCCACCTCGAAGCCGCTCTTGCGGGTGTAGAAGGCGGGCAGCTCCTTGGTGCCGTAGCCGATGACGGGTACGCCGTGGGTCTCCAGGTACTCCAGAGTCAGGCCCAGGTCCAGGATGGACTTGGCGCCGGCGCACACCACCATCACGGGGGTGGAAGCCAGCTCCTCCAGGTCGGCGGAGATGTCCATGGTGGTCTCGGCGCCCCGGTGGACGCCGCCGATGCCGCCGGTGGCGAAGATCTTGATGCCGGCCATATGGGCGATCATCATGGTGGTGGTAACGGTGGTGGCGCCGTCGGCCTTGCGAGCCACCAGCACAGCCAGGTCACGGCGACTGGCCTTGGTCACAGCCTGGCCCTGCTTGCCCAGGTACTCGATCTCCTCTGCGGTAAGACCGGCCTTCAGGCGGCCGCCCAGGATGGCGATGGTGGCGGGCACCGCGCCGTTGTCCCGGATGATCTGCTCCACCTTCAGAGCGGTCTCCACGTTCTGGGGATAGGGCATACCGTGGGAGATGATGGTAGACTCCAGGGCCACCACGGGCTTGCCCTCGGCCACGGCCTGGGCTACTTCAGGGGCTACGTCCAGATACTTGTTCAGATTCATTGCAGTTACCTCCATATGAAATCAGTTGTTTTTATGCTTATGCTTCCATCCGGTCTCTGAGCAGTCGGGCGCTCATAGCCGGGTTAATGGTCTCGGCGCTCTCCATGGCGATGGCTCCCGCTGCCATGGCGGCTTTGGCAGTGCCCTCCAGATCGGTACCTTCCAGGTAGGCCCAGGCAATGGCCGCCATCCCTGCGTCGCCGCAGCCGGTGGTGTTCACCATCTGACCGGGACAGCAGGGCACATGAACCCGCCCGTTGTGGTCGGCGGCCAGCACGCCCTCCCCGCCCAGGCTGATGAATACCCGCCGCAGACCGGTGTCCAGCAGGACGTCCGCCGCCCGGTTCAGGCTGACCTCGTCGATGATGGTCACCCCGGAGAGCAGTTCTGCCTCCATCCGGTTGGGCTTGAGGGTGTGGAGCTTGCCCAGCACCGGCCGCAGCTTCTCCGCCTTGGCGGTGGACACCGGGTCGGCAAAGAGGGGCAGATGCAGGTTGTCCGCCAGCCAGGCAATGGACTGAGCCGGAATATTGGTATCCACCACCACCAGCTGGGCGTTTTGCAGCAGGCGGCTCCGCCCGGCCAGAAAGGCCGGGGTCATATGCTCATAGATCTCCATATCGCTCACTGCCAGGGCCATATCCCCCCGCTGGTCGGCGATGAAGAGATAGGTGGAGGTGGCTCCGCCAGGCACCGTCAGACACTGGCTGATGTCGATGCCCAGCTCTCCGCAGCTGGCGGCAATGCGCTGGGCGTTCATATCGTCCCCGAAGGCGGTGAGCAGCCGCACATCCATCCCCAGCAGCGCCATGTTGTGGGCAATGTTGCGGCCTACGCCTCCCAGACTGGTCCGCACCTGTCCGGGGTTGGAGTCCGCCGGCACCAGCTTGCCGAAGGACCGGCCACCGATGTCCAGGTTCACTCCTCCCACCACCACTGCGTAAGGAGCGGTACGGACGATGTAGCCCTTTCCGGCGATGTGTCCCTGCTTCATCAAGTTGGAGATATGCACCGCCGCCGACGACCGGGTGATACCGGCCTTTTCCGCCAGCTCCTGCTGGGAGATCAGGGGGTTTTCTTCGATCCATTTCAGGATCTGCCGTTCCCGCTGGGTCATTGGGCACCTCCTAAACTTTTATCTTCTCTCTAATCATATGCTTAGATACCAGGTTTGTCAAGCCCAATTTAGCCTGCCGCGATACGGGAGGCTACCGTGTTGAGCACCTCCTGGTGGGTCTGGTCAAAAATGTGGGTATAGATCCGACCGGTGATGGACACATCCTTGTGTCCCAGGGCTTTGCCGATGTCCACCAAAGGAATGCGGGCGCTGTTGGCCAGGCTGGCAAAGGTATGTCGCAGGCCATGGACCGTGATGGGCGGCAGGCCGTGCCGCTCCACAAAGGTGCGGAAAGACCAGGTCACCATATTGGGGTGTCTGGGTTCTCCCTTGTCGTCGGTCAGTACATAGCCGCTGTCCACATAGTCCGGCTGGGTGGCCGCCCGCTCTGTCTGCTCCCGCCGGATGCTGTGGAGCAGATTGGTCAGGTCCTCCAGTCCGGCGATGCCCAGGGTACGGATGGAATTGCGGGTCTTGGGTTCCTTTTCCACCACCTGGTCTCCCGCAGTGGTGCGGGTGACCCGGATGCGGATCACATAGTGCTCAAAATCCACGTCAGTCCACCGCAAACCGCAGATCTCCCCCCGCCGCAGGCCCAGGTAGGCCCCCAGCTTGACCACCAGCTCCAGCCAGGAGTCCTCCACCTCCCGGAAGAGATCCCGCAGCTGTTCCGGGGTGTAGTAGAACTGCCGGGTGGGGTGCTCTCTGGGGGCCTCCACCCGCTCCACCGGATTCTCCCGCAGGATCTTCTGCCGGAAGGCCAGCTGGAGGGCTGTGTGGAGCAGGATATGGTGCTTGTGGACGCTGTTGGAGTCCAGACGGCCCTCCCGCATTTTTTCGGCGTAATATTTCTGGATGTGCCACGGCTCCAGCTGCCGCAGGCGGATGCGGCCCAATGCGGGAACGATGTGGTTTTTGATGAGTGCTCGATAGCAGTAATAGGTGGTATAGGCCCGATTGGGGGCAATGACCTCCTCCAGCCAGTACTCCAGCCACTCCGCCAGGGTCAGGCGGCTGGAATCACAGAGCACCCTTCCGCCCAGCCCCTTTTAGAACTGTTCCAGGGCCAGTTCCGCTTCCGCCAGATCGGTAAAGGTGCGTACTCTTCGGTCCCGGTGTCCATCGGCATTGGTGCCGTAATTGAAGCAGACGTAGTACAGCTGCTTTTGATCGTCATACGCCAGGTTCTTTTTGATCGTCTTTCTTGCCATTCCAACTCCTCCTCAGTGCACCCAATGATGGTCGAACAGTGTCGTATCTTGTATTTTGTCAGGGATCGTTTCAGCCGTCAACAGTTCTGCACTGACCGTTTCACTTTTCTTTTTCCCCTCATTTTGGCTACCTGGAGGATAGCTGTCGCCATTTTTATTCCATCAAGCGACTGTGCCACAATGGATTGCGGATTTTCAAATAATTTTGTTCCCTCCTCATGGTCAAATAAAATAAGGAGGAATTCCAAATGAGAAACCTCAAGAGGACTCTCAGCCTGGCTCTGGCCGCTGTTATGCTGATGGGCATGATGGTCGTGGGCGCCGGCGCTGCGAGCAAGGATTTCACCGATGCTGGTGAGATCAAGAACGTTGAGGCTGTCGACGTTATGGTCGCGCTCGGTATTCTCGAGGGCGGCGATAAGGGCGACTTCCAACCCAACTCCATCCTGACCCGTGAGCAGGCTGCCAAGATTATCTGCTACCTGCTGCTGGGCACCGAGTCTGCTGAAAAGCTGACCACCAACTCCACCGTGTTCAACGACGTGGCCGCTGACCGCTGGTCTGCTCCCTACATCGGCTACTGCGTGAACCTGGGCATCCTGGCTGGCGACGGTCAGGGCAACTTCTTCCCCGAGGGCAAGCTGACTGGCGCTGCTTTCGCCAAGATGCTGCTGGTTGCTCTGGGCTATGATCCCAAGATCGAGAACTACACCGGCAACTCCTGGACCATCAACGTGGCTGCCGACACCATCGAGGCTGGCATCTCCCCCAAGGGCGTGGTGCTGTCCAACGAGCTGTCCCGTCAGGACGCTGCTCAGATGGCCTTCCAGACCCTGACCGCCGACATGGTGAAGTATGCCTCCAAGGGCACCACCGTTATCGGTTCCGACGGTATGCAGGTCATCGTGGGCAACACCCCCGCTGAGTCTGTGAAGGACGGCAGCGAGAACTACACCGATGGCGACAACGACGGCATCCAGCAGTTCTGCGAGAAGTACTTCACCGACCTGAAGAAGGTTTCCGGTGAGACCGACGCCTTTGGCCGTCCCGGCTACACCTGGCAGTACAACAAGGAAGACGTCACCTTTGCCGCTGACGAGGCCGATTACACCATCGTGGTGAGCAAGGCCGACAAGGACGCCGAGTACTGGGCCACCGAGGCCAACAAGAAGCTGGACATCGACGATGCTACCACCGTTAAGAACGGCTTCGCTGGCGATGCCTACGAGATCGGCGACGTGGTTGAGTACTATGTTGGCGACAACAACGAGGTCTCCAAGATCATCGTGACCCGCTACACTGCCGACGTCATCACCGACGTTGACACCGACGTGAAGAAGGACGATGCTGAGGACGGCGTGACCGCTTACATTACCTTCGACAAGGCTGGTACCTTTAACAACACCGACATTGCCGGCTACAACGCCGACACCTATGTCGAGGACGCTGTGGTTGCTCTGGTTGAGGGCACCGGCGACTACAAGGATGAGATTATCGGTTCCTATGTGGCCGAGACCGTTGAGGGCGCCATCACCGCTTACACCGCCACCACCTACACCATCGACGGCACCAAGTACACCATGACTAAGTCTGCCGATGACGAGATCGCCCAGAAGGTCGACTTCAAGGAAGGCAGCTACAAGCTGTACCTGGACAACAACGGCTACGTCATCAAGGCTGAGGTCGTTGAGGGCTCCATCACCATTGACGATGTCTTCTATCTGGATAATATCGCCAAGATTGGTGGGACTGATCGTCCTTACTGGGTTGAGACCGAGACCGTGAAGGGCAAGACCACCAACTCCTATTACGTGCAGGCTGTCTATCTGGACGGCACCGTGGAGGACATCATGGTGGCCGAGGCCGAGAAGAGTACCGCTAAGGATACCGCTGTTGTAACCTACCTGAACGGCCTGACCGTTGGCTTCTACACCAAGGATGCCTATACTGTTAAGTATGACACCGACAAGACCTACGATGTGACCCTGAAGGTCTGGAAGGATTCCGACTTTAAGGTCAGCAGCGATCTGGCTGACGGCAATCTGGAGATTACTGCCGATACCAAGAAGCTGAACGGCGCTTACCTGGACAAGAACACCCAGTATGTGGTGATCGAGTCCTACAACGACGACGTGAAGGTCACTACCAAGACCGGCTCCATCTCCTATGAGGATGAGGCCAATGATGTGGTTCTCGTGATCTCCAAGACCGTCAACGGCAGCCCCGTTGTTCAGTATGTGGTGATCATCAGCGATAGCTTTACCGCTGCCGCTACCGGCGATTACTTCTACGTGGACGACGCTTCTGCTACCACCGTTTCCGGCGGTAAGCAGTACACCGTGTACAGCAAGACCGGTGAGGAGACCACCATCGTTGTGGATAAGGACAGCACTGTTAAGACTCTGTCCGCCGGCAAGTTCTATGAGTATGCCGAGATGACCAATGGCAACTATGACGTCAAGGGCGAGCTGGATGCCGATGTTATGGACACCACCACCTTCGTCAGCTACTATGGCGATTCTCTGACTGTTGCTGGCAACAAGAACGTTGTTGACACTGCCGACGCTGCCATCGTGGATACTCACGATACCGACGGTGACTACAGCAAGAGCATTACCACCCTGGCTGGTATGCAGACTGCCCAGAAGGCTGGCTACAACGTCTACCTGAAGGTTGTCTACGCTGACTCCAAGAAGGAAGCCGCTCAGCTCATCGTTGTCTACAACGTGGCCGACACCGCTACCGTGGACAAGGTGAACGACTCTGTTGATGCCATCGGCGATACCAACGGCAAGTTCGAAGTGGACGGCAGCGATGTCACCGTTACTGGCGACAAGAGCTACATTGAGAGCACCAATCCCGGCGATGATGGCGCTCCCATGAAGATTTCTGCCGACCTGGCCAAGTTCCTGGGCGCTCTGAAGCGCACTGGCGAGGCTGCCAAGATCGAGTACCAGGGCAAGACCTACACCTGGATCACCACCGGCACTGGCGTGACTGAGCTGAAGGGCAGCAACTGGCGCACCGGCAATGATACCGACGGCTACACCACTCTGGTCAAGGCTGTGACCGATGACTGGAAGAACGGCGGCGACTGGAAGACCGGCGTGACCTACACCGCTACCCTGACTGTTGACGGTGTCGACATGACCTACACCGCTGTTGTCGGCTAAGAAATTCTGGTTTAAGACCGGATATCCGCTGTAACAACACAAAGGGCCTCCGCTGCAAAGCGGGGGCCCTTTGATATTTTAATAAAAAGCGGTGTAACTGAAGCGCACATCTTTATTAACCATACCGGAGTCGACAGGAACCGTAAAACCTGCCTCAGAGAACACCATATTTTGATAGATTTCGTTAGAAGAATATTCGGGAATTTTAATCATGGCTTCCTCTCCACCCATAAGGCATAAGACATCACTGGAGTAACCGCCGCTCCGGTTAATTGGGGAAATTACTAGGAAACTAGGTCGAAATCCCAGAGCAACAGTAACCTCTGCACCATACCCTGAATAGTTACCGGTAACACAGGCGGGACCTGTTTTTGCCGCAGCTAGCGCAGCATCGATTTTCTTCAAATCCTCGTTGAAGTCGGTCCGCAGGAAGGGGTCCGACCCTTCCCACTGATGCAGCTGATAATGTTCCGTATAGTTTGCCATACGCATTCCTCCTAGTTTTTCTTTCAAGCTAAAAGCCCTCCGTCCATACCCGGACAGAGGGCTTTTGTTGCATGGCCGAAAAATGCTTTTTTTCTTGTAAGTGATACGTCCACGCCAGTTTTCAGAAAATAACTCCAGTTCGAGTGCCTTTGTACTGACTGACAAAGGCGGCGGCAGATTACCGACGCTGTTTTCCCGGTGTGCAACAAAGAAGCCTTGTTTTGGTATCGGTGGGGACTGGAACAGGGAGGCATTTTGTCCCAAAAGCGCAAAACAAGGAGGAATGTGTATGGCGAACTATACGAAACATTATCAGCTTCACCAGTGGGAACCGGGGGACGCATTTCTGCGGACCGATTTTAATGAGGATTTGGAGAAGATCGATGCTGCGTTGGAGGACAAAGGAAACTGCCGAATCGCCACCGGCAGCTATGCAGGCACAGGGGAATATGGTAAGGCCCACCCCAACACCATTCAGCTGCCTTTTCCCGCCCAGATGATCCTGTTGGATGTATCGGCCAGCAAACACTACAACGGTATCCCGGAATATTACATCCTCTTCCGGCAGGCGCCCAGCTTTATACCGGACGAGACCTTAAACGGGTCTAATATGCTGACCTGGAATGACAGTTCCGTGTCTTGGTACTACACCGACTCCCACCCTGATGGCGCTCTTTACCAGTTCAATAAGACCGGCCGGACCTATCACTATACCGTAATTGGATAAAAAACGAGTCCCCGGAAAATCCGGGGACTCGTTTTTGCTTAAATCGTTCCGATGGAATCGGGCTGATTACTTCGCAGCGATGTCAGTCACAACGATGATCACAGCGCCGTCCTTGGAGACGTTCAGGGACAGCTTCACAGCGCCGACCTTCTCGTCGTTGACCAGGTTGGTCAGAGACTCCAGGCTGGAGACGGTCTTGCTGTAGCCCTTATCGGTGTCGTGAGCGTCCACGAAAGCGGCGTCGGCGACATCGATATCCTCGACCTTGAAGCCGCCGGAGGTCACAGTCAGCAGGCTGTCGAACAGAGCGTCCTTAGCGATGGTAGCATCGGCAATCACGCCCTCCTGATCCTTCCAGACAAAGCCCTCGGTGATGGTCATCTTGTTGGCATCGTCCAGGACGTAGTAGCCGTCCTCGTCGGTGTCATAGGTGTAGAAGCCAGCGGTAAGATCACCATACTGACCCTCGGCCACGTTCATGGTGTCCTTCTTGCCATCGGCATAGTAGACAGTCTGGACGCGGTAGCCATCGCCCATCTCAGTGCTGGCCTTGGCGATGAAGATAGCGTCATCGCTGAAGGTCTGAGCCTGATCAGCATCGTTGGTGATGATGATAATGTACTTGGCCACAGCGGAGCCGTCCTCGGTGATGACGAAGGACTTGGTAGCCTTGGCGGTGTCGTAAGCCACGCCGCCGGTGTACACGGTAGCAGACAGCTTGTTGCTGGCGCCTTCCACGAAGATGTACTTGGTGTCAGCGTTCAGACGGAAGGTCTTGCTGCCACTCTCGGCACCAGTCACGGTAGCGCTGATACGGGTGGAATTCTTGGCAAAGTCACCGCCAAAAGCATCCTTAGCAACATTGTACAGATCCCAAGTCTCCGCGCTGTTGGGAGCCCAAACAGCCAGGTCAAACTTGTCGTCGCCGGACTTGTAAGTGGTGCCGTCGTTGGTCCACTTCTTATCGGAGATGGTGACCAGCTGCTTCTCATAAGCAGCATCATCATAGGTGCCGGTCTTGTCGTTCTTGTCCAGGCTCTCCAGCTCAATCTGGGAGATGGTGCCGTCCAGAGCGACCAGCTGAGCGTAGTAGGCGTCAACCTTAGCGCCGGCAACCACGGAGGTCTCCTTCCAGACGTTGTCCACATAGTAGACCTCGTCGATGGTAGCGGAAGCTTCCTTCACGGTCTCAGCGCCAATCGCGAAGCCGTTCTCGTCCAGGTAGAAGTCATACTCGGAGCCGGCCTTGATCTCGGTAGCCTCGGTGTAACCGGAAGCCAGGGTGTACTTGGTGCCGTCGATGGTGAAGTAGCCGTTGTAACCGTCGGCAGCGGTAATCTTGGTGGTAGCAACCTTGCCGGACACGGTCTCCACGTCAGCGATAGCCAGGACAGCGGCGTCAACCACAGCGCCCTTGGTGTAGACGATCAGGTAATCGTCCTCCTCGTACTTGGCGGACAGCTTGTCGAAGGTGTCGTTGTTCTTCTTGGTGTCGTCATCGAAGGTGACATTGGTAGCAGTCTTCTTGTCCCAAGGATTGTAGATGTCCAAGGAGACGGACTCGTCATCCAGATCGGTGACCTGAGCCAGGTAGCCCTGCTTCACCACGATGTGGGTGATCTCCTTGGCCTTGTCGCCGTTGGCGTACAGCTCGATGGTGGTGCCGACATACTCGCGGGCAGCCAGCTTGTCAGCGTCCAGAGAAGCGTCCTTGGAGCCGTTCACATACACGTTGGCCTTGGAGAAGTCGTAGTCGTCGTCCTTCAGATCCTTCAGCTCGTCAGCGTCGAAGCCCTCAACATAGGTCTCGGCAGCGTCTTTGGTGGCATAGGTGCCCACGGTTTCGCCGTCATACTCCCACTTGGTGGCGGGAGCGCCAAAGTCGTTGCGCACATCGCCGGCATCCAGCTTCAGGTCGGAGAAGTACTTCTCGCAGAACTGCTGATACTCGTCGCGGTCAGCGGAGACAACGCGGTAATCATCGGACTTGTCGTTGGCCACAGGCTCGGCATTGGAAGCGCCCATGTTGACGGAGCCGCCGCCGTTGCCGAAGTCGATGTCAACGCCCTTGTTGTCGTACTTGACCATGTTGGCGGTCAGAGTCTGGAAAGCCATCTGAGCGGCGTCCTGACGGGACAGCTCGTTGGTCAGCACCAGGCCCTTGGGGGAGATGCCGGCCTCGATGGCGTCAGCAGCCACGTTGATGGTCCAGGAGTTGCCGGTGTAGTTCTCGATCTTGGGATCGTAGCCCAGAGCAACCAGCAGCATCTTAGCGAAAGCAGCGCCGGTCAGCTTGCCCTCGGGGAAGAAGTGACCGTTGCCGTCGCCGGCCAGGATGCCCAGGTTCACGCAGTAGCCGATGAAGGGAGCGGACCAGCGGTCAGCAGCCACGTCGGTGAACACGGCGCCGCTGGTGGCCAGCTTCTCAGCGGCCTCTTCGCCCAGGAGCATATAGCAGATGATCTTAGCAGCCTGCTCACGGGTCAGGATGGAGTTGGGCTGGAAGTCGCCCTTATCGCCGCCCTGAAGCACGCCCAGAGCGACCATAACGTCGACAGCCTCAACATTCTTGATCTCACTGGCATCAGTGAAATCGCTGCTCGCAGCGCCGGCGCCCACGACCATCATGCCCATGAGCATAACGGAAGCCAGACCCAGGCTGAGAACACGCTTGAGGTTTCTCATTTGGAATTCCTCCTTATTTGATTTGACCATGAGGAGGGGACATCCTCTCCATGAGTCTGGCATAATGATAATCCATCAAATCCGTTCCGTCAACACCCCTGACGGTTTTGTAACACAAGCGTAATCTTCCGGCCAGGCTGTACCGGCGGAGGAAAGGAACGGGGTGCGGGTTAGTCCAGCAGCAGCTCGTATACCGCTCCCTGGACATAGTCGATCTCTTCAAAGGTGGTAAAGGGGCCCACGGAGAAGCGGACCGCCCCCTGTGGGAAGGTGCCCAGGGTCCGGTGGGCCACCGGGGCGCAGTGGAGGCCGCAGCGGGTCTGGATACCGTACTCCTGCTCCAGCCGGAAGGCCATTTCCCCATTGTCCGCCTTCAGGAAGTCGATGGACACCACCCCGGTGCGGTTGGCGGGGTCGTCCGTACCCAGCACCCGGATGCCATCCTCCTCCAGCTCCATGAGGCGGGCCCACAGGTGTCCCGCCAGCCTGTGCTCCCGGACGCGGAGGGTCTCCCCCTCCTGCTCCAGATAGTCCAGGGCCGCCCCCAGGCCGAAGATGCCGGGCAGGTTGAGGGTCCCCGCCTCAAAGCGGTCGGGCAGGAATGCGGGCATCTCCAGAGATTCCGACATACTGCCGGTGCCGCCGGAGAGCAGCGGGTCCAGCTCCGCCGCCAGAGCGTCGGTCACCACCACCCCGCCGATGCCCTGGGGCCCCAGCAGGCCCTTATGGCCGGGGAAGGCCAGGCCGTCGATGCACATGGAAGCCATATCCACCGGGATGGCCCCCAGGGTCTGGGCAGCATCCACCAGAAAGAAGATCCCCCGTTCCCGGCAGAGGGGGCCCACCTTATCAATAGGAAAGAGGGTGCCCGAGACGTTGGAGCCGTGGCAGAGCATGACGGCCCGGACGTCGGGGGTCAGCTTGTCCGCCAGTCCGTCCAGGATCAGCTCCCCCCGCTCGGTACAGGGCAGGTACTCCACCACAACGCCCTGCTTCTTCAGCTGCTCCAGGGGGCGGAGCACCGCATTGTGCTCCATGGGGGAGGTGAGCACCTTATCCCCCGGCCGGAGCAGGCCCTTGAGCAGCAGGTTGAGTCCGGCGGTAGCGCCGGCAGTAAAGACCACATTGCGGGGGCCAGGGCCGTTTACCAGAGCATTGAGTTTTTCCCGCACCTCCAGCACCCGGCCGGCGGCGTCATAGGCCTGCTGATAGCCCCCCCGGGCGATATTGCAGCCGATGTTGGTGATAAAATCACTCATGGCCTCCCCCACGCCGGGGGCCTTGGGGTAGGACGTGGCGCCGTTGTCCAGATAGACGCTGCGCATGGCAGTTTCCTCCTGTCTCTACATTATTATATATAAGGTAAGGGGCGGGCATCTGCCCGCCCCCTTGGTTCAGAACCAGGTCTCCAGCGCCAGCCGGGTCCGGTAGTCCTCCCGCTCCATCCGTGGCAGCAGCCGGTCCAGCAGATCGGCGGTACCGGGCCGGTCGTCCAGCATGACCCGAACCGAGCCGGTACGGCTGTCAAAGTTATTCATCAGAGCATTGCTGCGGGTGGCCGCTGAACGGGTATCCCCGGTCTGGTCCAGCTGGGGAGACCAGCAGGCCCAGCCTTCCTCCGACAGCGCTGAGGACACATCCCGTCCTGCCTTCTCCAGATAGACGGTGTGGGTCTTGAGCCGCACCAGCCGGTCCAGCAGGGCTTCGCCCTGATCCAGCTGCTCCTCCACCTGGCTCAGAGTGGTCCCCTCCACGCTCAGGCCCACAGCGTGGCCGGAGCCTACGATACGGCGGAGGTTTTCCTCATTGGCCTCCAGCTCCTCGGGCCGGAACAGGAAGAGGGCTTTCACCCCCGCCCCATCCAACTGGTCCAGGATCTGGGTCACACCGCCGCCTCCGGTACACTGGAAGGCGAAATACACCGTCAGCTGTGCGCGCTCCGGCTCCTCCCCGGGACCAGTTGGATGGGGCGGGGGTGAAAGCCCTCTTCCTGTTCCGGCCCGAGGAGCTGGAGGCCAATGAGGAAAACCTCCGCCGTATCGTAGGCTCCGGCCACGCTGT
>NZ_NFIL01000041.1:0-19034 GCF_002161755.1 Flavonifractor sp. An4
CATGAAGGATATGGCCCCCTCTCGTCAAGTTGTTGTCTGCAACTCCAACTATAACCGATGAGGCCTTATCCTTCATCCTTTTTTATCCTTCTGTCCAATATCTATTGTAGTCCTACACCTGTTTTATGTGTTTCGGGGGCAAAAGGATTTGCAATAGCCTTCATTCCTTGATATAATACTTTATTCAGAAGTATATGTGTTGCGAGGTGCCGCCTTGTATTTAAAAGCGCTGGAGATCCAGGGATTCAAATCATTCCCGGATAAAACGGTTCTCTCCTTCGGGGAGGACATCACCGCTATCGTTGGTCCCAACGGCAGCGGAAAATCGAATATCTCCGACGCCATCCGCTGGGTCATGGGGGAGCAGTCCACCAAGGCCCTCCGGGGCGGTAAGATGGAGGATGTGATCTTCGGCGGTACCGCCCTGCGCAAGCAGCAGGGCTTTGCCGAGGTGTCCCTGGTGCTGGACAATACCGACCATATCTTCCCGCTGGAGGAGAGCGAGGTCATGGTCACCCGCCGGTACTACCGCTCTGGCGAGAGTGAGTACTACATCAACCGCCGTTCCGTCCGCCTGAAGGACGTGAACGAGCTGTTCATGGACACCGGCCTGGGCCGGGAGGGCTATTCCATCATCGGTCAGGGCCGTATCGACGAGATCCTGTCGGTGAAGAGCGGCGACCGCCGGGAGATCTTTGAGGAGGCCGCCGGTATCTCCAGGTTCCGCCACCGGAAGGAGGAGGCCGAGCGCAAGCTGGAGCGCACTCAGGAGAATCTGGTACGCATCACCGACAAGATCGATGAGCTGGAGCTCCAGGTGGAGCCCCTGCGCCAGCAGAGCGAAAAGGCCAAAAAATTCCTCATCCTGCGGGACGAGCTGCGGGGGCTGGAGATCTCCCTGTGGCTGGATCAGCTGGAGAAGATTCGCTCCGGGTCCCGCAAGACCCTGTCCGACTACGAGAATGCCCTCTGCCAGAAAGGGGAGGTCCAGCAGCAGGTGGAGGATCTGTACGCCGCCGCTGAGGCATTCTCCGCTCAGATGCGGGACAAGGACGTGGAGACCGAAGGCATCCGCTTCCAAATGATGCAGCGGGAGGCCGACGCCAACAGCCTGGAAAACGCCATCGCCGTTCTCAAAACCAACATTCAGAACAACCTGGAGAACCGGGATCGTATCCAGCGAGAGCTGGAGCAGCAGGAGGGCCGGGCCGACTCCATCGCCGCTCAGATCGGGGAGCGTAAGACCCGGTTGGAGGAGCTGGAAGGCCAGACTGCCGGACTGCGTCAGCAGTTGACAGACCGCCAGAATGAGGCTGCCTCCGCCAGCCGCTCTGCCGGGGCCATTGCCCAGGAGCTGGAGGATCTGCGCCGGAAGGAGGCGGTGGAGAACGCCTCCGCCGCCGACGCAAAGGCCCTCATCTCCGCCCTGGCCGCTGCCGCCCAGGAGGTGCTGGACCGGGACGAGGCCATGCGTCAGGAGCTGGCCGCCGGTGAGGATCGACTGCAGGAGGCGGAGGAGACCCGCCGTCAGGCCGCTCAGGAGCTGGACCAGGCCAGAGAGGACAAGGACAGCTTACAGAACATCATCAGCGGTTACGCCCTGCGGCTGGAGACCCGGCAGCGGAAGGCCAGGGAGGCGGAGGAGCGCCACGTCAAACTCCAGATGGAGGACAACGCCCTGAACTCCCGCATCCATATGCTCTCCGAGATGGAAAAGATGTATGAGGGCTACTCCAAAGCGGTAAAGCTGGTGATGGGGGAGGCCAAGAAGGGCCAGCTTCGGGGGATCCACGGCCCGGTGGCCGGGCTCATCCACGTGCCCGACGCCTGCACCGTGGCCATCGAGATCGCCCTGGGGGGCGCTATGCAGCATATCGTGGTGGAGCGGGAGGAGGACGGCAAAGCCGCCATCCAGTACCTGAAACGCCGGGACGGCGGTCGGAGCACCTTCCTGCCCCTGACCTCCATGCGGCCTTCCGACTTCCGGGATCAGGGTGTGCGCGGGGAGCCCGGCTTTGTAGGCCTGGGCAACGAGCTGATCCAGTTTGACCCCCGGTATGAGAAGATCTTTTCCAACCTGCTGGGCCGCACCGTGGTGGCCGAGGATATGGACAAGGCCATCGCTATGGCCCGGAAATACAACTATCGCTTCAAAATTGTTACCCTGGACGGCCAGGTGCTCAACCCCGGCGGCTCCATGACCGGCGGCTCGGCGTCCCGCAGCGCGGGCATCCTGAGCCGGGCCAACGAGTTGGAGCGGCTGGCGCAGCAGCGCACTGGCGTAGCCCAGCAGTTGGCCGACGCGGCCCGCGCCATGGAGGAGGCTAAGCGGGAGGCCACCGCTGCTGCCTACGAGATGGAGACTGCCCAAGCCCAGCAGCGCCGCCATGAGGACGACATCCTCAAGCTGGAGGAGCGCCTGGGCCATCTGGATACCCAGCTGGCCGATCTGAAGAAGCAGCGGGCCGACCAGAAGAATGAGCTGGAACAGCTCCAGACCCGTTCCGCCCAGATCGAGGCGGATACCCGTGCCGCCCGTGCCCGGGTGGAGTCCCTGGAGGGGGCTGCCGCCGCCCTGCGGGCCGAGGCAGAGGGCAAGGCCAGAGGCCAGAGCGAAGCCCAGGAGAAGGCCACGGCTCTGGGGGAGGCCATTGCCGAACTGAATATGCGCCTGGCCGCCCTGGAGGCGGAAGCCCAGGCCGCCCGGAAGTCCATGACCGAACTGGAGGAACTGCGCCGGGATCTGACCGGCGACAAGGCCGAGCGGGAAAAGATGCTCTCCCAGTTCCAGGAGAAGAACGCCGATCTGGAGCAGGAGATCGCGGAGAAGGAGCGGCAGCTCCAGACCATCCGACAGGAGAACCAGGATCGTCAGGCCGCCATCAGCCGCATCAACGACGAGAAGCTGGCCCTGGAGGCCCAGCGCAACCAGGCGGACAAGGACGCCCGGGACAAGAACAGCGCCCTGCTCAATCTGGAGCGGGAGGTGTCGGTGCTGGAGCAAAAGAAGGCTGCCGCTGCCATGGAGGAGAAGAACCTGCTGGACAAGCTGTGGGAGACCTACGAACTGTCCCACCAGGCGGCCATGGCCCAGCGGGTGGAGCTGGAGAGCGTCCCCAAGGCCCAGCGCCGGGTGGGCGAGCTGAAAAAATCCATCTCTGCTTTGGGCAACATCAACCTGGACGCCATCGACGAGTTTCAGCGCATCAATGAGCGCTATACCTACCTCACCGACCAGCGGGACGACGTGCAGAAGTCCAAGAAAGAGCTGGAGGGCATTATCGCCGATATCACCGAGGAGATGCGTGCCATCTTCGGCAAGCAGTTTGCTATTCTCAACGAGTCCTTCCAGAAGACCTTTACCGAGCTCTTCGGAGGAGGTAAGGCCACCCTGGAGCTGGAGGACCCGGAGGATATCCTGAACTGCGGCATTGAGATCAGGGTGCAGCCCCCGGGCAAGGCACTGAAGGTGCTCTCCCTGCTGTCAGGCGGCGAGAAGGCCTTCGTGGCCATTGCCCTCTACTTTGCCATTCTGAAAGTGCGGCCCACCCCCTTCGTGGTGATGGATGAGATCGAGGCCGCTCTGGACGATGCCAACGTGGTGCGCTTTGCTCACTATATGCGCCAGATGGCGGACAAGACCCAGTTTATCGTCATCACCCACCGCCGCGGTACCATGGAGGAAGCGGATGTGCTCTACGGCGTCACCATGCAGGAGCAGGGTGTCAGCCGGATGTTGACTATCAATCTCAATGATGTGGAAAAAGAGCTGCATATCAAGTAAGTCGGCAGCTTTATCAACAACCGAAAGGAACCAAAATCAATATGGGCTTTTTTGCGAAGATTAAGGCGGGTTTGACCCGCACCAAGGAGAACATCGGCCACTCCATCGACCAGCTGTTTGCCGGTGAGCTCAACGACGACTTCTACGACGAGTTGGAGGAAACCCTGATCCTGGGCGACATGGGCGTGGACACCACCCTGAAGGCGGTGGAGACCCTGCGCCGCCGGGTGAAGGAGGAGAAGATCAAGGACATGGATTCCGCCCGAGCCTGCCTGCGGCGGGTGCTCACCGAGATGCTTCAGGTGGGTGAGCCGGAGCTCCACCTTACCACCACCCCCTCGGTGGCTCTATTCATCGGTGTGAACGGCGTGGGTAAGACCACCACCATCGGCAAGCTGTCCGCCAAGATGAAGGGGGAGGGCAAGCGGGTGCTGATGGCTGCCGCGGATACCTTCCGGGCTGCCGCCGCGGATCAGCTGGAGATCTGGAGCCAGCGCTCCGGCGTGGAGATCGTCCGCCAGCACGAGGGGGCTGATCCCGCCGCCGTGGTGTTTGACGCCCTCACCGCCGCCAAGGCCAGAGGTACCGATGTGATCCTCATCGATACCGCCGGGCGGCTGCACAACAAGCAGAACCTGATGAATGAGCTGAACAAGATCTCCCGGGTGGTGGACCGGGAGCTGCCCGGCTGCGACCGGGAGACCCTGCTGGTGCTGGACGCCACCACCGGTCAGAACGGCCTGATCCAGGCCAAGCAGTTCAAGGAGGCCGCCGGCATTACCGGCATCGTCCTCACCAAGCTGGACGGCTCCGCCAAGGGCGGCATCGTCATTGCCATCGCCCAGGAGCTCCAGGTGCCGGTGAAGTATATCGGCGTGGGCGAGAGTATCGACGACCTTATGCCCTTTGAAGCGGAGGCCTTTGTGGAAGCGCTGATTTAATGGAGGTTATAACAATGGCCAGAATTGACGGACGGGCGGCGGACCAGCTGCGGCCTGTAGAGATCATTCCTAACTTCAACAAATTTGCTGAGGGTTCCTGCCTCATCCGCTGCGGCAACACTCAGGTGCTGTGCTGCGCCAGCGTGGAGGAGCGCACCCCGCCCCACGTTCCCGAGGGGGAGGGCTGGGTCACCGCCGAGTACTCCATGCTGCCCCGGGCCAACCGGGAGCGCTCCAAGCGGGACATTGCCAAGCTGAAGCTGTCTCCCCGCTCCGCGGAGATCCAGCGGCTGGTGGGCCGGTCCCTCCGGGCCTGCGTGGATATGAAAAAGCTGGGTGAGCGCACCGTGACCATCGACTGCGATGTGCTCCAGGGAGACGGCGGCACCCGTACTGCCAGCGTCACCGGCGGCTATGTGGCCCTGGCCCTGGCCCTGAAGAAGGTAGGGGTTGCCGATGCTCTGGTGGATCAGGTGGCGGCGGTGTCTGCCGGCATTGTGGACGATCAGCTGCTGCTGGACCTATGCTATGAGGAGGATTCCTCCGCTCAGGTGGACCTGAACTGTATCATGACCGGGGACGGCAAGCTGGTGGAGCTCCAGGGCACCGGCGAGGGCCGGGCCTTTACCGTGGAGGAGCAGCGGGCTCTGGTGGACCTATGTGCCAAGGGCATCGCCCAGCTCCAGACCATCCAGAAAAACGTACTGGAGGGCTGAGACATGAAAATGGTATTGGCCAGCAAGAACGCCCACAAGCTGGTGGAAATGAAGGCCATCCTCTCCCAGCTGGGGGTGGACGTGGTGCTGGAGTCCGAAGTGGGCGTGGATGTGGACGTGGAGGAGACGGGCACTACCTTTGAGGAGAATGCCTATCTGAAGGCCCATGCGGTATGTGAGGCCTCCGGTCTGCCCGCCATTGCCGACGATTCCGGTCTGTGTGTGGACGCCCTCAACGGCGCCCCCGGCGTATACTCCGCCCGCTACGGCGGTCCCGAGCTGGACGACGTAGGCCGGTATAAGCTGCTGCTGGAGAACCTGCGGGGCCAGCTGGACCGGCGGGGCAAATTTGTCTCCTGCATCTGCTGTTGCTTCCCCAACGGGGACAAGGTGGAGGCCAGAGGAGAGTGCCCCGGCACCATCGCCTACGCCCCCAAGGGCGAGGGTGGCTTCGGCTACGACCCGGTGTTCTTTATCCCGGGGCTGAAAAAGACCTTTGCGGAACTGACTGCCGAGGAGAAGAACGCCATTTCCCATCGGGGAAATGCGCTGAACAAATTTAAAACAGAATTGGAGAACTATCTGAATGGAACTGACCAGTAAACAGCGGGCCCAGCTGCGGGGCCTGGCAAACAACATCGACACCATCCTCCATGTAGGCAAGGACGGCATCGGAGAAAACCTGGTGAAGCAGGCCGATGATGCCCTGGAGGCCCGGGAGCTCATCAAGGGCAAGGTCCTGGAGAACTGTATGCTCACCAGCCGGGAGGCGGCGGAAGAACTGGCTGCGGCCACCCGTAGTGACGTGGTGCAGGTGATCGGAACAAAATTTGTTCTGTATCGTCCGACCCACAAAAAGGATAAGAAAGACAAGATCATTCTGGTATCGGATAAAAAGCGGAAAGCATAATAAACGAGGGGGCATGGTCATGAAGCTGGGCATCTATGGCGGGACCTTCAATCCACCCCATTTGGGGCATCTGACCTCGGCTCAGGCGGCGATGGACGTTCTGGAGCTGGACCGTTTGCAGTTTGTCCCGGCGGCGTTGCCGCCCCACAAGGAACTGCCTGAGGGCAGTCCCGGACCCCGGGAGCGGCTGGCTATGGTGGAGCTGGCGGCAGACAGTCTGCTGCTGCCCGATCGGATTGGGGTCAATGCTCTGGAGCTCTCCCGACCTGGGAAAAGCTACACTGCGGATACGCTGGAGCAGATCCACGCCCAGTATCCCAACGCGGAGTTGTGGCTGATGATGGGTACCGATATGTTTCTTACCCTGCAAAACTGGTGGGAGCCCCAACGGATTACCCGCTTGGCGGGGATATGTACCTTTGCCCGTACCCAGAGCGACAGCGGCGAGGCCCTGAACATCCAGGCAGAGTATCTGCAAAAAACCTTCGGGGCCAAGACCTGTGTGCTCCAGCTGCCCCATATTGTAGATGTATCCTCCACCCAGCTGCGGGAGCTGCTGGCCCGGGGAGAGGGACAGGAGTATCTGTCTCCGGCGGTATATGGATATATCATCCGCCACGGCCTGTACGGGGTCCATTTTGACCTGAAGCATCTGCCGGACCGGGAACTGCGGGCCTGCGCCTGCTCCATGATCCGGGCCAAGCGGATTGCCCACATTCGGGGCACCGAAGAAGAGGCGGTGCGTCTGGCCCGCCGCTGGGGCGCCGACGAGGAAAAGGCCCGCCGGGCAGGTATCCTCCATGATATTACAAAATATCTGGAGATGGACGAACAGTTGCAATTATGCCATAAATATGGTATCGTACTGGATGATTTGGAACAGCGTGCTGTTAAGCTGCTCCATTCCAAAACCGGGGCGTGTGTGGCCCGGGATGTGTATGGAGTGAGTGACGATATTTACAATGCGATTTTCTGGCACACCACCGGCAAAGCGGATATGACGCTGCTGGAGAAGATTCTGTACATCGCCGACTACATGGAACCCAACCGGGACTTCCCGGGCGTGGAGAAGCTGCGGAAGCTGGCTTATGAGGATCTGGACCAGGCAGTGCTGCTGGGCTGTGAGATGAGCATTCAGGAGATGAAGGACCGGGGCCTGCCGGTCCACAGCAACACGCTGCAGGCCAGGGATTGGCTGAGGAGCAAATCCAGCAGAAAGGAACCTTGAGATGAACCCGGAAGAGAAAAAGAACAGCCGCGGCGGCGCCCGGCTCGCGAAAGAGCAAAAGCCGCCCAAAGCCCCCAAGCAGAAAAAACCAAAGCCCCAGCGCACGCCCAGGGAAAAGATCCTGCGCATCTTGTTTATCATCTTTACAGTGATCGCAGCCCTGATCGTGATCCTGTTTGTGGCCTATAAGCTGCTGGTGGTCAAGCCGGAGATTCCCAATGTAGCGCCCCCCGATGCGGAGGAATCTGCCGGAATGGAGATGACGGGACCGAAACTGTCCGGCGACCGGAAAGAGGAGTTCTACACCTTCCTGGTGGTGGGACGGGATACCGGCGGCGGCGGCAACACCGACACCATTATGGTCATGTCCTACGACATTCCCAATCAGCAGCTCAATGTGCTGAATATTCCCCGTGATACTATGGTCAATGTGCCCTGGGACGTGAAGAAGATCAATTCCGTCTACAACTGGGCTTCCAACTACGACAGGGATGGCATCGATTATCTGAAGGAGGAGATCTCCTACCTTATTGGTTTCCAGCCTGACTTCACCATGGTGGTGGAATGGGAGGCTGTGGGTGAGCTGGTGGATGCTATCGGGCCTGTGTGGTTTGACGTACCCTACGACATGAATTATGATGATGGTACCCAGGACCTCTACATCCATCTGGAGGCCGGCTACCAGGAGATCGACGGCGACGAGGCCATGCAGCTGCTGCGCTGGCGGAAAAACAACAAGATTGAAAACGGCAAGCTGATCGTCTACGGCGGTTATCCCTCCGGCGATCTGGGCCGTATCCAGACCCAGCAGGATTTCCTGAAGGCGGTCATTGAGACCTGTCTTCAAAACCTGACGATTGACAAGATCCCTGCTCTGGCTCAGATTTTCTTCGATAATGTGGATACCCGCGGCACCCTTACTGTGAATAACCTGGCCTGGTTTGCCCAGGAGGCCATTCTGGGTGGGCTGAGCATGGAGAACGTCAACTTTATGACCCTGCCCTGCGAGGGCGTCTACGTCTATAGCCGGACGGTGGGCAACAAGCAGTCCTATGTGACCCCCATCCAGGATCAGACCCTGGAAATGATCAACACCTATTTCAACCCCTATCTGGAGGACATCCGGTTGGATCAGCTGGATCTGATGAGCGTCAATGACGACGGGTCTCTGTCCTCCACCAGCGGCCATGTGGAGGACACCTATGCGGCCAAGCCTCAGGGCGGCAGCTCCAGCAGTTTGTCCGGTTCTTCCAGTTCGAACAGTTCCAGCGGCTCGGGCAGCTCCAACACAACGACCAAGCCCAGCAGCACGCCCAAGCCGGAAGTGACTTCCACGCCCAGGCCCAGTAACAGTCCGGCAGCCAGTGCGCAGCCCTCCGCGACCCCGGCTTCCACACCCAGTCCCACGGCCAGTGCGCAGCCCTCTGCGACCCCGGCGCCTACCCCAACTCCGGCCCCTACGCCGGCAGCCACACCCGCTCCTGAATCGACACCGGAGATTGGTCCGGGCATGGAGCCTGTGGAGTAAAGGAGAGATTTTATGTTAACACCTAAGGAAATTGCCCTGCTGGCCGCCAAAGCGCTGGACAGTAAGAAGGGCCTGGATATTAAGGTGCTGGAGACCGGTCATCTGACCACGCTGGCCGACTATTTCGTGCTGTGCTCCGCCACCTCCACCACCCAGATCAAGGCCCTGGCCGACGTCTGTGAGAAGGAACTGAAGGAGGCTGGCGAGCCCCCCCATCATGTGGAGGGCCACCGGGGCGGCATCTGGATCCTGCTGGACTTCTCCTCCGTGGTAGTCCACATCTTCAATGAGGAGGCCAGAGAGTTTTACGATCTGGAGCGCCTGTGGAGCGACGCCACCCCTGTGGACCTGTCCGGTGTGCTCACGGAAAACTAAAGCAGTAAAAAAGTGTCGCGGGATTTCCCGCGACACTTTTTTATTTTATGATGACTGGGCTGGAGGTCCACTCCAAGCCGCAGGGCCTGGGTATAGGGAAGCACAGACCGTACAGGTCGGTGTATCGGACTTCCGCCTCAAAGAGCTGGCGGGCCGGACCGGTCAGATCCCTGGCCTGAGCGGGCTTGGTCAGAATGGGGAGGGGACAGGTTCTTTTCATCTCCTTCAGAAGTGCCTGTCCCCGGCTGTTGAGCCCCAGCACCCGCACATAGGGGGGCAGCGCGGGACGATCCGTGGTCAGCCCCAAAAAGGCGGACAGAGCCAGCCGCCGGAGTCGGGCGTGGGTATAGCGCTTGGTTTTGGCAAGGGAGTAGAATTCATCCAGGGAGAGGGCCTGTCGGGCGGCGCGGACCAGACGTTCCGGCAGGCCTTCTGCCGCGCCGCTGTCGGGGAGGGCGGCCCAGTCTGAGGCGTCCATGGTGCGCAGTTTGGCCAGAATGGCCCGCTCGATATGGGACAGGGAGGATATCGCCCCCATCTGGTCCAGAGCGTTGGGGCGTACCAGCAGGGCGGCTTCCTCTTGCTGTCCGCTCCGCAGTAGTCGCCGGATCTGGGTAGCGGAAGCGAAACCCTCCACCGTCCGGCTGCTGTTATGCTCCGCCCCCCGGCGGGGTACCGTTACTACCTCCATGGAGGCGGACAGATGGCGGAGGGCCCGCAGGTATTCCACCCCCAGGTTGTTGTTTGGGGTGGACAGGCAGGAACAATTTGCAGCCTCCTGCCGGGCGGCGGGAAAGGACAGCCCCTTGCCCAGAGCTGCCCGCAGCCTGGCAGGGAAGTCCGGGGCATCCAGAGCCTCCGCTGCCTGGCGCAGTTCATCAGCGCTGCCGCACTCGCTGCCAAAGGAGAGGGTATCTACCACCCCGGTGGCAGCCAGAATCGACACCGCTCCCCGGGCAAAGGCCTCTGCTGAGGCCATGGCCCAGGGGGTGGGAAGCTCCAGCACCAGATCGGCGCCCCCCTCCAGAGCCAGTCCAGCACGGGTCCATTTGTCCGTAACGGCACAATCCGCCCCCTGTACCCAGTGGCCGCTCATGACGCACACCACCGGCCGGTCCTCCTCCAGCAGGCGGCGGGTCTGGGCGATGTGCCAGGCGTGGCCCAGGTGGAATGGATTGTATTCCGCAACGATGCCTACAGCGGTCATGGCTTTTCCTCCAGAACGAGAGTAAAATTTTTCTCCCTTTCAGTCAAAATGCGGGTTGTTCTTTGTGAAAAAAAGGGATAAAATAAAATCGATATGTTTCTGTTATTGTACTACGGGAACGCCTGGCTCTCAAGCCATAGTTTATCAGCAAATATAAGGAGAGATGGAACCATGAAAGTTCTGGTCATCAACGCTGGCAGCTCTTCCCTCAAGTATCAGCTCATGGACCCCGCCACCCGTGAGGTGCTGGCCAAGGGCCTGTGCGAGCGCATTGGCATCGACGGCCGCCTGACCCACAAGGTCCCCGCCAAGGATGCCAAGTATGAGTTCGAGATCCCCATGCCCACCCATGCCGAGGCCATTCAGGCCGTGCTGGACGCCCTGCTCTCCAGCGAGCACGGCGTGATCAAGAGTGCCTCCGAGATCGACGCTGTGGGTCACCGCGTGGTGCACGGCGGCGAGAAATTCGCTTCCTCCGTGCTTATTACCGATGAGGTCATGGCTGCTCTGGAGGAGTGCATCCCCCTGGCCCCTCTCCACAATCCTGCCAACATCACCGGCATCCGCGCCTGCCAGAAGGTCATGCCCGGCGTGCCCATGGTGGGCGTGTTTGACACCGCCTTCCATCAGACCATGCCCGCCAAGAGCTACATCTATGCTCTGCCCTACGAATACTATGAGAAGGACAAGGTCCGCCGCTACGGCTTCCACGGCACCTCTCACCGCTACGTTTCCGCCCGGGCTGCCGCTATGCTGGGCAAGCCCATTGAGGAGCTGAAGATCATCACCTGCCACCTGGGCAACGGCTCCTCCGTGGCCGCTGTGGACTGCGGCAAGAGCGTGGACACCTCCATGGGCTTCACCCCCCTGGCCGGTCTGCCCATGGGCACCCGCTCCGGCGATCTGGACGCCGGCATCATGGAGTACCTGATGAACAAGTATGGCTACGACATGAAGGAAATGATGACCATCCTGAATAAGAAGTCCGGCGTACTGGGCATTTCAGGTATATCCTCCGACTTCCGCGACGTTGAGAACGCTGCCAACGAGGGCAACCAGCGGGCCGCTCTGGCTCTGGAGGCCTTCCAGTATGGCGTGAAGAAGCTCATCGGCGCCTATGCTGCCGCCATGGGCGGTGTGGACGCCATCGTGTTCACCGCCGGCGTGGGCGAGAACGATGCCAACACCCGTATGGCCGCCGCTTCCGGCCTGGAGTTCATGGGCGTGAAGATGGACGCCGAGGCCAACAGGGTCCGCGGAAAGGAGACCGTGATCTCCGCCGCCGACTCCAAGGTGAAGGTGCTGCTCATCCCCACCGACGAGGAGCTCATGATCGCCATGGATACCGCCGCCATCGTGGGCAAGTAAGGGAAATAGAATATCCTTTCCTTTCAAAGGGGCGCTGCCATACAGCGCCCCTTTTTGCGTCAAAAACGGGAAAACGGCAGGATCGCGTTGCTGCCGCCCCTATTCTTTTAGAAAAATTTCATCTTTTTTTTATGGAAGCTTTGGGAAGGGTCTGCTATCCTGTCTGACGGAATGGTTGGGAACAAATTGTGAATTCTGCGCCCGCCCTGTTGACATATGACAGCTTGTCGGATTAAGATAATACGACAGGTTGTCAGGTCTGGAGGGAAGCACTGTGCCAAGTACGACCTTTTTTCATCTGCCGGCAGAAAAGCGGGAGCGCCTGCTGGCGGCGGCCCAGGCGGAATTTGTCCGGGTGCCCTACGAAGATGCCTCCATCAACCGGATGATCCGGGAGGCAGGTATCCCACGGGGCAGCTTCTATATGTACTTTACCGATAAGGAGGACCTGTTCCGCTATCTGATGGAGTCCTATGGACAGCAGCTGGTGGAGCAGGTGGAGGAATGGCTGGACCGGGACGGCGGCGATTTGTTTCAGGCCTTTCTGGACCTGTTTGACTATCTGCAGGCCAACCGGAACAGCGATGATTTCCGGGAGATGGCGGCCATCCTCCGCCGCAATCAGCGGCTTCAGCCGGGATTGATCCTCAACCGGCAGGGGCCCTGTGCCATTGTGGACCGCCTGCGGGACAAGATTGACCTGTCCCGGCTGGATCTGCGCACCGACACCGATCTGCCTGATCTGTTTCATCTGCTGATCTCCGCGGTAGCGGGGACCATGCTGACGGCAGAGCAGGACGGCGGCGTGGAGCAGGCCAGAGCCAGGCTGATTCGTATTTTGGGGATCTTACAGCGGGGCGTAGCTGCAAAAGAGGCTGTGCCCGGCCGGGGACAGCAATGAAAAGGAGAAACGACCATGGAAGCAACCCAAGTAAAATCGGAAACCACAGCGGCGCCCAAGGAGGATCAGAAAAAACTTCCGGAGTTTAAGGCGCCCAAAAAGAAGCGCAAGTGGGTCAAGCGGGTGATTGCTCTGGTGGTGATCGTGGTGATCATTGCCTTCCTGCTCTCCCGCTGTATGGGTGCGGGCAAGCAGATCATCAGCAGTGCCTATTTGCCCTACACGGCCTCCATGCAGGATATGACGGTGTCCGTGTCGGGTACCGGTACCATTGAACCCATCCAGTCCTACAACGTGACCACTCTGGTCAGCGGCGAGATCCTGGAGGCCCCCTTCGAGGAGGGCCAGACGGTACATAAGGGCGACGTGCTCTTCCGCATCGATGCCAAGGATGTGGAGAACAACATTGAGCAGCTCCAGCTCAATGTCCGCTCGGCTCAGCTGGCCCTGGACGACCTGCTCAAGACCCAGAGCGACAACCAGAAGGACCGGAACATCACCGCCAAGGATGCCGGCATCATCACCGAACTGCACGTGGAGCAGGGGGACACCGTTACGGTGGGTACTGTGATCGCCGACGTGCTGGACCGGGATCACATGAAGCTGAAGGTACCCTTCCATGCGGCGGACGCCGCCGGCTTCTATGTGGGACAGACTGCCACGGTGACTGTGAACGGCACCGGCTCCACCCTGACCGGCACAGTGGCTGAGATCGCTGCCACCGACGAGGTGGGAGCGGGCGGCACTCTGGTGCGCCAGGTAACCATTCAGGTCAACAACCCGGGTGTTCTATCCGAGACCAGCCAGGGTACCGCCTCCATTGGCGGAGCGGCCTGCGCGGCCAGTTCCAACTTTACCTATGCGGCCTCCGCTCAGATCACGGCCAAGGCGTCCGGTGACCTGGATGTGCTTAATGTGAAGGAGGGGGACCGGGTCAGCGTGGGGCAGATCATCGGCGTGATTGCCGAGGCGGATCTGGATACCCAGATCGAAAGCGCCAGAATTGCGCTGGAAAATGCCCAGCTCTCCCTGAAAAACGCCCAGGAGAAGCTGGACGACTATACCATCACCTCCACCATCGACGGTCAGGTCATTGAAAAGAACCTGGATGTGGGGGACAACATCAACGGTATGTCCAGCTCCGGCACCACCGTAACCTATCCCGCCGTGATCTATGACCGCTCCCAGCTCACCTTTGAGATGGATATTGACGAACAGGACATCAGCCAGATCCAGGTGGGCCAGAAGGTGGAGATCACTGCCGATGCTCTGGACGGGCAGAGTTTCACCGGCGTGGTGGATAAAATCAACATCAACGGCACCACCGCCAGCGGACACACCAGCTACCCGGTGACCGTCCTGGTGGACGGCTCCCCGGAGGAGCTGTACCCCGGCATGAATGTCTCCGCCAAGATCATCGTGGAGGAGGTTGGCAACGTGCTGGCTCTGCCGGTGGAGGCCGTGGAGCGGGGGAATACCGTTCTGGTTGCTACCCCTGAGTGCCTGGATGAAAAAGGAAACGTAGTGGACATCACCGCCGCCCAGGAGCGGCAGGTCACCCTGGGCCGCAACGACGACAACTACATCGAGATCGTGGACGGCCTGGAGGAGGGGGAAGTGATTCTGGCCCCCAGCCCTCAGGGGTCCAATATGATGGAAGCTATGATGGGGATGGGTTAAGCCATGGAACACCTCATTGAACTCAAAGACGTCTATAAGATCTACCAGATGGGTGAGGAGACCGTCCACGCTTTGGACGGCATCTCCCTGACGGTGGATCAGGGGGAATTTGTGGCGATTGTGGGCCAGTCGGGCTCCGGCAAGTCTACTGCCATGAATATCATCGGCTGCCTGGATGTGCCCACCTCCGGTACCTATCATTTAAGTGGGGTGGACGTGTCCACCATGGATGACGACCAGCAGGCCGAGATCCGCAACAAGATGCTGGGCTTTATCTTCCAGCAGTATAACCTCATACCCAAGCTCAATGTGCTGGAAAATGTGGAGCTGCCGCTGCTGTATGCCGGTGTGCCCGGCAGCGAGCGCCGGGAGCGGGCCCTTCAGGCTCTGGAACGGGTGGGACTGGCGGACAAGCGGAAGAATCTGCCCAGCCAGCTCTCCGGTGGTCAGCAGCAGCGGGTCTCCATTGCCCGCGCTCTGGCGGGAAATCCGTCGGTGATCCTGGCCGACGAGCCCACCGGCGCTCTGGATTCCCGCACCGGCCGGGAGGTGTTGGGCTTCCTTCAGAAGCTCAACGCCGAGGGAGACACCGTGGTCCTCATCACCCATGACAATTCCATTGCAGTAAGGGCCAAACGCATCGTCCGCCTTCAGGATGGACGAATCATCTATGACGGGGACGCCCACGATCCCAGAGCTGTGGTCCAGCCCGATCTGGAGGAGGAACACGGCGGAGCCAGGGAGGTGCTGAATCTATGAAGATAGGGCAGTCCTTCCGGCTGGCAATCAAGAGCCTGATGACCAGTAAGGTGCGGGCGCTGCTTACCATGCTGGGTATCATCATCGGCGTGGCGGCGGTCATCGTCATTGTTTCCCTGGGCAACGGGATGCAGCAGTACATGAACAGCCAGTTTGAGCAGATCGGCGTCAATATGATCCAGGTGGGGATCTACTCCTACGGCGGAAACCGGGAGGCCACGCCGGAGGACTTCTATGAGTTGGCGGAAAAATATCCTCAGTACATCGATTCGGTGAGTCCCTACCTCAGCGCTACCACCATTGTCCGCCAGGGTGCCCAGGAGTATGAGCGCACCAAGGTCTACGGCGTCAGCGAAACCATGTACAACAGCGAGAAGGGGCAGACAGCTACCGGCGACAAGCTGGAGGAAGGCCGCTTCCTCAGCTATGTGGATGTGGAAAAGAATCAAAAGGTGTGCGTGATTGGCAGCTACCTCAATGAGGATATGTTTGGCGGTCAGGGCCTGGGACAGACCCTGACCATAGGAGGCGTACCCTACACCGTCATCGGCACGCTGGCCCAGAAGGCGGATTCCACTGAGGGCAGCGGAGACGACCAGATCTATCTGCCCTATGGCCTGGTGGAGCAGATCAACGCTACCGGCAGCATGATGGGAATGAGCAGCAACGCCTACCTGGTCACCAGTACCAACAAGGATACCTCCGCCGCCGCCAAGGGTGTCATTGAGAATATGCTCTTTCGCATCTATGGGGACAGCAGTGCCTATCTGGTCATGACCTCGGCGGAAATGATGGACATGATGGACTCCATGCTGGGTGTGCTCATGACCATTCTGGTGGTTATTGCCGCTATTTCCCTGGTGGTGGGCGGCATCGGCATCATGAATATCATGCTGGTATCGGTGACCGAGCGCACCCGGGAGATCGGCATCCGGAAATCTCTGGGGGCCAAGGGCCGGGATATCCGCAGCCAGTTTATCATTGAGGCGGGTACCACCTCCGCCATCGGCGGCGTGATCGGTATCCTGTTTGGTATCCTGCTGGCCAATCTGTTTACCGCGGTGGTGGGAGTGGTGATGAGCGACGCCGAGGGCTTTGCCGCCATTCCCAATCTCAGCGGCATCCTGGTGTCCTTTGGCGTTTCGGTGGGCATCGGCGTCCTGTTCGGTTACCTGCCTGCCAACAAGGCGGCCAAACTCAACCCAATTGATGCGCTGCGGTACGACTGACAGATGGGGATGAACCTCTTGCCTCCTGCCTTCAGGGGGTATATACTTACGGTAACGAAGGCCCGTTTCCGTGGGAAGGAGAAAAAAGATGAAGCATAGACTGTTATCCGGATTGCTAGCCCTGGTTTTGGTATTGGGGCTGGCCCCCGGGGCGCTGGCGGCCCCTCCGGCCGAGGAGGAGGCTGCCCAGGTACTGGCTGCGCTGGACATTATGGTAGGAGATCAAAATGGTGATCTGGCCCTGGACCGTACCATTACCCGGGCGGAATTCACCAAAATGACAGTGGCGGCCTCCACCAGCCGGGATACGGTGGGGGATACGGTGGCTGTCAAGCCCTATCCGGACGTGCCCCAGACCCACTGGGCGGCTCCCTATGTGAAAGCCGCTGTGGACCTGGGCCTGGTTCAGGGCGATCTGTACGGCAACTTCAACCCCGACCAGAAGATCACTCTGGCGGAAGGGGTCACCATGGTACTGCGGCTGCTGGGCTATACTGACAGCGACTTTACCGGCGTTTGGCCCGCAGGCCAGATGGCTCAGTACCGGGCCCTGGATCTGGATGAGGGCGTGACCTGTGGGCAGAGTGAGAATATGACCCGTCGGGACGCTCTGTACCTGTTCTACAATCTGATGGTCACCAAGAACAAATCGGGGGTCTACCACCTGAATGTGCTGGAACCCACCCTGAATCTGGTGAATGCCGCCGGTGAGCTGGACCGGGTGGCTCTCATCAACTCTGCCATGGAGGGGCCGGTGGTGGCCTCCGCCAACTGGCAGGACGCCCTGCCCTTTCATGCTTCCACTGCCACGGTATACCGCAACAGCAAGGCGGCCACACTGGGCAGCATTCAGGAGCAGGATGTGCTCTACTGGTCCAAGTCCATGCGGACGGTGTGGGCTTACTCGGATAAGGCCACCGGTACCCTGGAGGCCCTCAGCCCCTCCGCTTCCGCGCCTACTTCGGTGACGGTGGCGGGCAAGACCTATGCCATCGAGACCACCTCCGCCGCCTATGCGCTGTCCGATCTGGGCAGCTATGCGGTGGGCGATCAGGTCACCCTGCTGCTGGGCCGCAACGGCGGCGTGGCCGCTCTGGGTGAGGCGCCCAGCGAGGGTGCGCTGATTTACGGCGTGATCACCAAGGTGGAAAAGCTACCCTATGACGACGGAAACAACGGTACCTATACCGCCCGCACGGTGACGGTGGCGGCCACTGACGGCAGCAGCTACCGCTATCAGTGCAGTGAAAAGAGCCTGGAGGGGGGGGACCTGGTCCAGGTCATCACCGGCGACAGCCAGGTCCAGGTGAAGCGGCTGAGCACCGCCAAGCTGACCGGCAAGGTCAATTCCGATGGCACCAAGCTGAGCAGCTATGTGCTGGCGGATGATGTGCAGATCATTGATACCTATGAATCCCGCACTCCCATCCGGGTCTATCCCAGCCGCCTGGCGGGGGTGGAGCTGACCGGCAGCATGGTGCGCTACTATGCCCTCAACAGCGCCGGAGAGATCAGCCATCTGATCCTGGACGATGTGACCGGTGATCTGCACCAGTACGGCATCATTACCGATGTGAATGAGGTCAATGTGAGCCTGCCCACCGGCGGTTTCCAGATCTCTTCCGCTTACACTTATGATGTGGGCGGTCAGGAGCTGATGTTTGGCTCCGATTCCAAGATCTACAATCTGAAAACCGGTCCCTGCCAGGTCAAGATGGACAGTGATACCAATGTGGAGCGCCTGTACAACCTGAGTGAGCAGAAGCTGGACAGCGTTAGCGTCGGCGGGAACTTTGCCGTGGGCACTGACCGGCGGCAGTATGCCCTGTCTGAACAGGTGGTGGTCTATGTCTATGAAAACGGCGATTATTTGCCCTCCAGTCTGTCCAAGGTAACAGAGGATGGCTATACCCTTACCGGCTGGTACGACAAGAACGAGAGTGCCGGCGGCCGGATCCGCGTGATCGTGGCCCGGTAAGCCTCAGAAGAAAGGAACCCCGCCCCGCAGAGCATATCTGGCTCTGCGGGGCGGGGTTTATCATTTGAAATGCAGAAATTTCCGCCCGATGTGTATAACCCCTCTCCGGCCTGTCCAAAATAAGGCTCGGAGGTGCTGAAGAGTATGAAAAAATCATTCTACCACCGTTTCAGCGACTTTATCGAGGGAAAGGGATTTTACATCGTCCTGGCTCTCTGTCTTGCGGCCATCGGGCTTTCCGGCTGGTTCCTGTTCTCCTCCCTGACCGGGGAGCAGGAGGAGCAGCCTGTAGGCGGTACAGCCAGCATCACGGTGACCCCTGCCCCTACACCGGCTGCTACTGTAACGCCGGTGAAGCCCACCGTGACCGCAACCCCCAGGCCTACCGCTACGGTTCCCGCCGTGGCCGCCACCCCCTCAGCCACAGTCC
>NZ_NFIL01000042.1:0-19027 GCF_002161755.1 Flavonifractor sp. An4
GCAAGTAACAGTCCTTACGCAGCTGGCAGACCGTATTACGCGTTGCACGCGTCCGCGAGGAACAGAGGGCTATGCCCGCATAGTGACAACCACCAGCTTCGCTGGTGGATGTGTTCATTTACCTGTTTACACTATGGTAAAAATCCACAAAATTTTTTGTGAAGAATTTAACGAAGTTTGCGCCATATTAAAATCATGCAAAATATTTAAAGAATTTGCATGATTAACAAAAAAACAGCTGAAAATCAAAAGATTTTGGAGATGAAAAAATGCATACAAAAAACTAAACTCATAATTTTAAACTTGCAATCAGCCTGGGATTGAAGTATGATTCAGGTAACATCGGGAAAATTGTCCGGAGGGACAAGAGATGGGGAAAGGCGGTGAATGTATGTCTCTGGAAGCGATCAAGCAGGTGACTGAGGCTGAACAGGCCAACAAGCAGCGCAAGGCGGAAGCACAGGCGGAGGCCAAGCGCACCGTGGCGGAGGCCGAGCGGGCTGGCAAGGCCCGGCTGGCGGAAGCCCGGGCTCAGGCCGAGGCTCAGGTCCGTGAATTTATGCGTTCCGCGGAGGAAACGGCGGCCAAGCACGCCGCGGAGGTCAACGCCCAGACGCAGAAGGCCTGCGACGCCCTGCGCTCCAAGGCGGAGGGCCGTCTGGCCGACGCCGCTGAGAGCATCGTGAGAAGGGTAGTGAAGAACTGATGTCCATTGTGAAAATGAAGCGGCTGCGGCTCATTGGAATGCAATCCGAGCGGGAGTCCATGCTGCGGCTGCTTCAGCATTTGGGCTGTGTGGAGATTGACGAGCCGGGGGACCGCAAGGACGACCCCGACTGGGCCAGCCTCACACGGCCGGACACCGGGGCGCTGAACGAGGCCAGGGACGCCCGTTCCAGCGTGGAGAACGCCCTGAAAGCCCTGAAGAAGTACGGCCCCAAACAGAAGGGCGGGCTCCTCACCCCCAGACCGGTGATTACAGAGGGAGAGCTCTTCGACGACGCGGCCTACCGGACCGGCCTGGCGGACGCCGGGCAGCTGGTGGCCCTGGAGCGGAAGATCTCGGCTCTGTACGCCGAGCAGAACAAACTGCGGACTCAAAAGCTGGCGCTGGCTCCCTGGCTGGCGCTGGATATCCCCCTGGAGACGGCCTCTACCCCGGAGGTGGCGGTGTCCTTCGGCACCGTGGCCGCGTCCACCGATCTGGACGCCATGGACGGGGCCCTGGGGGCGGTCACCGACCTGTATGAGCTCATGCGGGCGGGGGCGGACAACGAACTGAAATATCTGGTGTTCCTCTGCCACCGCAGCGTGGAGGAGGACTGCCAGGCGGTGCTCAAGGAGTACGGTTTCTCCCGGGCGGCCCTGCGGGGCTGGACGGGAACGGCGGCGGAGAACGACAAGCGGCTGGATGAACAGCTGGCCGACGCCGCCCGTGAGCTGGAGTCCACCATCGCCCAGGTGGGGGAATACGCCGCCAAAAAGGGCGCGCTGGAGCAGTGCCTGGACCGGGCCGATCAGGAGATCGCCCGGGAGGAGGCCCGCTGCCGCCTGCTGGACAGCAGCTCCGCCTTCTTCCTGGAGGGCTGGGTGCCCGTCCCCGACGAGAAAAAACTGCTGGAGCAGCTGGGGCAGTACACCTGCTGCTGGGAGACCCAGGACCCGGTGCCCGAGGACTACCCGGTGGTGCCGGTGAAGCTGAAGAACAACCGCTTTACCGAGCCGCTGACCACCATTACGGAGATGTACTCCCTGCCCGCCTATGACGGTGTGGACCCCAACGGGCTGATGATGCCCTTCTATGTGTTCTTCTTCGGCTTCATGTTCGCCGATCTGGGCTACGGCCTGATCCTGGCGGGGGCCTGCGCCTTCATCAACCACAAGGTCCACCCCAAGGGGGGCTTCGGACAGCTGATCCGGCTGATGATCATGTGCGGCATTTCCTCTGCCGTCATCGGCTTCTTCACCGGCGGCTTCTTCTCCGACTTCCTGGCTCAGTTCACCAGTATGCTGGGCCTGTCTCAGCCGGTGATCCCCTTCCTGTCGGTGCCCGACGGGGTGACGGGCGTGCCCGGTCCCCTGCTCAACGTCATGGGCGACCCCATGACCGTGCTGGTCTTTGCGCTGGCCGTGGGCTTTGTGCAGATCGTGGTGGGCATGGCGGTGAAGTTCTGGATGTTGTGCCGCCGGGGCCAGGTGGTGGACGCCATCCTGGACATCGGTACCTGGTGGGTCATCTTTGTGGGTATCGGCCTCTTTGCCGCAGGCATCGGCAATGTGGCGGGCTACCCGGTGGTGCTCATCATCGGCTGCCTGATGCTGCTGGGCCAGGGCCGCACGGCCAAGGGCTTCGGCAAGGTGACCGCCATCATCGGCGCGGTGTACAACGGCGTGACGGGCTACTTCGGAGACATCCTCTCCTACTCCCGTCTGATGGTCATGATGCTGGCCGGTTCCGTCATCGGCCAGGTGTTCAACATTCTGGGCGCCATGCCCGGCGGCGGAATGCCCCCGGCCATCGGCATCCCCATCTTCTTCATCATCTTCATCATCGGCCACGCCTTCAACATCGGCCTGAACGTGATCGGCACCTACGTCCACACGTCCCGTCTGCAATACCTGGAATTTTTCAAGCAGTTCTATGAAGAGGGCGGACGCCCCTGGCGGCCCCTGAACATTGCGACAAAGTATGTCGACATTAAGGAGGAAGAGTAACATGACATTCGGTGAATTTCTGACCCAATACGCTGGCGCGTTCTTTGGTTTCCTGGGCGCCGCTCTTGCTGCAGGCCTGGCCTGCGTTGGTTCCGCCAAGGGCACCGGCCTGGCCGGTGAGGCGGGCGCCGGCCTGCTGGCCGAGGACCCCTCTCAGTTCTCCAAGTGTATGATCCTGCAGGTTATCCCCGGCACCCAGGGCCTGTACGGCCTGGTCATCGGCTTCCTGGCCCTGATGAAGATGGGCCTGTTCAGCGGCACCGTGGGTGAGCTGACCATCGCCCAGGGCCTCATCGTCCTGGCCGCCTGCATCCCCATGGCTCTCGGCGGTCTGCTCTCCGGTATCGCTCAGGGCCGCGTGGCTGCCGCCTCCATCAACATCGTGGCCAAGAACCCCAACGACTGGTCCAAGGGCATGGTGCTCTGTATCATCGTGGAGTTCTACGCCATCCTGTCCCTGCTCATCTCCTTCCTGATGATCATGTTCGGCTTCTAAGCAAGAGGTAGACTATGGACGGAATTGAAAAAATCACCGGACGCATCGCGGCCGACGCCGGACGGGAGATCGACGACATCAACGCCGAGGCCCGCCGTCAGGCCGACGAGATCACGGCCCGGTATGAGGCTCAGGCCCAGCGGGAGAGCGAGGAGATCCTCTCCCGTGGCCGCCGCAACGCCGACGAGCGCGTAGAGCGGCTGGCCAGCGTGGCCCAGCTGGACGCCCGCAAGCTGGAGCTGGCCGCCAAGCAGGAGATGCTCTCCAAGGCCTACGACCTGGCGCTGGAGAAGCTGGTGAACCTGCCCGACAAGGAGTATGTGAACCTGCTGGCCGACCTGGCCGTGAAGGCCTCCTCCACCGGCCGGGAGGCGGTCATCTTCTCCCAGAAGGACCGCGCCCGCTACGGCAAGGCGGTGGTCACCCAGGCCAACGAGAAGCTGGGCGACGGACACCTGACCATGTCCGAGCAGTCCCGCCCCATTCAGGGGGGCCTCATCCTCAGCGACGGGGACGTGGAGGTCAACTGCACCTTTGAGACGCTGGTGCGCCTCCAGCGGGGCGAAATGGACCGCGAGGTGGCCAAGGTGCTCTTTGACTGATGCGCTCCTTGCAAGTAAGGAGGCAACATTTTGGCTAAGATCAAAGATACCGACTATCTGACCATATCCGCCCGTATCCGGGCCATGGAGAACCGTCTCCTTACCCGGGAGCGGATGGAGCGGATGCTGGACGCCCGCACCGACGATGAGGCCGCCAAGGTCCTCACCGAGTGCGGCTACGGGGAGCTGACCGCCCTCACCCACGCCGCTCTGGACGAACTGCTCTCCGCCGCCCGGGCCGCTCTGTACAAGGAGCTGAAGGGCGCGGTGCCCGACAAGCGGCTGGTGGACGTGTTCCAGATGAAATACGACTACCACAACGCCAAGACCCTCATCAAGGCCGCTGCCGTAGGGGCTGAGCCCGACCGGCTGCTGATGGAGGGCGGTCGCTGGACCGCCGCCCAGATCAAGGAGGCCTACCAGCGGGACAACCTGCGGGACTTCACCGATCCCTTCCGGCAGGCCATCGTCCAGGCCCGGGAGCTGCTCAATGGCGGCAACGACCCCCAGCTGGCCGACTTCGTGCTGGACCGGGCCTACTTCGCCGAGATGAGCCAGGCCGCCAAGGCGGTGGGCAGTCCCTTCCTGGAGGGGTATGTCCGCCTGCTCATTGATTCCACCAACCTGCGCTCCGCCGTCCGGGCCGCCCGTATGGGCAAGGGCAACGATTTCCTCAATCAGGTGCTGCTGCCCGGCGGCAACGTGGAGGTACACACCCTCACCTCCGGCAAGGGCAGCGACCTGGCCGCCCTGTTCCGGGCGGGCCCCCTCAGCGAGGCGGCCGCCGCAGGCGCCGCCCTCACCGCCCCCGGCAGCGGGGAGCTCACCGCCTTTGAGCGCCTGTGCGACAACGCGGTGATGGGCTATCTGGCCCAGGCCCGCCGCATCCCCTTCGGGGAGCAGGCGGTGATCGGCTACCTGTACGCCAGGGAGAACGAGTTCACCGCCATCCGCACCATTCTGTCCGGCCGCATGGCGGGGCTGGACGGGGACACCATCCGGGAAAGGCTGCGTGAAGCCTATGTCTAAGTACAGAATCGCAGTGCTGGGAGACAAGGACAGCGTGCTGGGCTTCAAGGCCCTGGGGCTGGATGTGTTTCCCGCCGAGACCGTGGAGGAGGCCAAGCAGACCCTCCACCAGCTGGCCAAGGAAAATTACGCGGTGATCTACCTCACCGAGCAGTACGCCGCCGGTATGACGGCGGAGGTGGCCCGGTACAAGGATGAGCTCACCCCGGCCATCATCCTCATCCCCGGCAAGGACGGCTCTCTGGGCATCGGTATGGCCAACGTCAAGAGCGCCGTGGAACGGGCCGTGGGCGCGGATATTCTTTAACTGCTGACTGCACGGGTCAAATGGGACGATGTGGGCATCGTCCCCTACGCGCGCAGATCTTTCATTGCTCTGTAGGGGCGGGTGCCCACACCCGCCCGCACCCCCGCCGGAGCCCAACGAAGTGGGTCCGGCGGGGAGGAGGAGGCGCAACGGAACGAGTGAGCGTTCCCGTTTACGGGGACGCGAAGGATGTGAAGTTTGCGCCGACGAGAAAGAAGGTTGAGCTATTTGAGCGGAAAAATCGTCAAAGTCTCCGGCCCGCTGGTGGTGGCCACCGGACTGACCGACGCCAACATGGCCGACGTGGTCCGTGTGGGCGAGCAGCGCCTCATCGGTGAGATCCTCACCATGAACGGCGACTCCGCCTCCATCCAGGTCTACGAGGAGACCTCCGGCCTGGGCCCCGGCGCCGTGGTGGAGACCACCGGCGCCCCCATGTCCGTGGAGCTGGGCCCCGGCATTATTGAGAACATCTACGACGGCATCCAGCGCCCCCTGGAGGGCATCATGAAGAAGGCGGGCTCCAACAACCTGCCCCGCGGCGTGGAGGTCCCCGCCCTGGACCGGGAGAAGAAGTGGCAGTTCAACGCCACCGTCCAGCCCGGCGCCAAGGTCATCGGCGGCGACGTCATCGGCACCGTCCAGGAGACCAGCGTGGTGCTCCACAAGATCATGATCCCCCCCAAGATGAGCGGCACCATCGAGTCCATCCAGTCCGGCGAGTTCACCGTGCTGGACACCGTGGCTGTGCTGGTGGACGACAAGGGCGAGAAGCATGATCTCACCATGGTGCAGAAGTGGCCCGTCCGTGTGGGCCGCCCCTACAAGCATAAGTATCCCCCCAAGACCCCCCTGCTGTCCGGCCAGCGTATCGTGGACGCCATGTTCCCCGTGGCCAAGGGCGGCACCGCCGCCATCCCCGGCCCCTTCGGCTCCGGCAAGACCGTCATGCAGCACCAGCTGGCCAAGTGGTCCGACGTGGACATCGTGGTCTACATCGGCTGCGGCGAGCGCGGCAACGAGATGACCGACGTGCTCCGGGAGTTCCCCGAGCTGGTGGACCCCCGTACCGGCGAGTCCCTGATGAAGCGGACCGTGCTGATTGCCAACACCTCTGATATGCCCGTGGCTGCCCGTGAGGCATCCATCTATACCGGCATCACCATCGCCGAGTACTTCCGCGACATGGGCTACCATGTGGCCGTCATCGCCGACTCCACCTCCCGCTGGGCCGAGGCTCTGCGTGAGATGTCCGGCCGTCTGGAAGAGATGCCCGGCGAGGAAGGCTACCCCGCCTACCTGTCCTCCCGTCTGGCCCAGTTCTACGAGCGGGCCGGCATGGTGGAGTGCATCGGCTCCGACGCCGACCGCCGGGGCTCTCTGACCGCCGTGGGCGCCGTTTCCCCGCCCGGCGGCGACCTGTCCGAGCCCGTGTCCCAGGCCACCATGCGTATCGTCAAGGTGTTCTGGGCCCTGGACGCCTCCCTGGCCTACCGCCGTCACTTCCCCGCCATCAACTGGCTGAACTCCTACTCCCTGTACCTGGACTCCCTGAAGCCCTGGTACGACGAGCACCTGGGTCCCCAGTTCATGGTCAACCGCGACAAGTCCATGTCCATCCTCCAGGAGGAGGCCAGCCTGAACGAGATCGTGCAGCTGGTTGGTAAGGACTCCCTGTCCGCCGGCGACCAGCTGACCCTGGAGACCGCCAAGATGCTGCGCGAGGATTTCCTCCAGCAGAACGGCTTTATGGAAGTGGACTGGTACTCCAGCTACGAGCGCCAGGACAAGATGATCCAGATGATCCTGGATTACGACAAGCTGTGCCGGGCCGCCATCGAGAAGGGCGCGACCGTGTCCGAACTGTTCAACATCCCCTTCCGTGAGAAGATGGGCCGTGCCAAGAGCGTACCTGACGACCAGTTCCCCACCGTCTACGCCGATATGGCCCGGGAAATGGAAGAGCAGATCGAGGCCATTGCGGCCAAGGGAGGTGAAGAGGCATGATCCGTGAATACCGTACCATTCAGGAGATCAACGGCCCCCTGATGGTGGTCCGCAAGGTCTCCGGCGTCACCTACGATGAGCTGGCCGAGATCGAGCTGTCCGACGGCTCCATCCGCCGCTGTAAGGTGCTGGAGGTCAACGGCGACAACGCGGTGGTGCAGCTCTTCGAGTCCTCCGCCGGCATCAACCTGGCCCAGTCCAAGGTCCGCTTCCTGGGTCACCCCCTTCAGCTCCCCGTGTCCGGCGATATGCTGGGCCGGGTGTTCAACGGCATGGGCCGTCCCATCGACGGCGGTCCCGAGATCATGGCCGAGGAGTACCGTGACATCAACGGCCTGCCCATGAATCCCGCCGCCCGGGACTACCCCAACGAGTTTATCCAGACCGGCATCTCCACCATCGACGGTCTGAATACCCTGGTCCGCGGCCAGAAGCTGCCCATCTTCTCCGGCTCCGGCCTGCCCCACGCCGCCCTGGCCGCCCAGATCGCCCGTCAGGCCAAGGTGCTGGGCGACGACGCCGGCAACTTCGCCGTGGTCTTCGCCGCCATCGGCATCACCTTCGAGGAGTCCGACTTCTTCGTGCAGGAGTTCCGCCGCACCGGCGCCATCGACCGTACCGTGCTGTTTACCAACCTGGCCAACGACCCTGCCGTCGAGCGTATCGCCACCCCCCGTATGGCCCTCACCGCCGCGGAGTACCTGGCCTTTGAGAAGGATATGCACGTGCTGGTCATCCTGACCGACATCACCAACTACGCCGAGGCCCTCCGTGAGGTGTCCGCGGCCAAGAAGGAGGTCCCCGGCCGCCGCGGCTACCCCGGCTACCTGTACACCGACCTTGCCACCATGTACGAGCGCGCCGGCCGTCAGCTGGGCAAGAAGGGCTCCATCACCATGATCCCCATCCTCACCATGCCCGAGGACGACAAGACCCACCCCATTCCCGACCTGACCGGCTATATCACCGAGGGCCAGATCATCCTGTCCCGGGAGCTGTTCCGCAAGGGCATCAATCCCCCGGTGGACGTGCTGCCCTCCCTGTCCCGTCTGAAGGATAAGGGCGTGGGCGTGGGCAAGACCCGTGAGGACCACGCGGGCACCATGAACCAGCTCTTTGCCGCCTACTCCACCGGTAAGGAGAACAAGGAGCTGATGAGCATCCTGGGCGAGGCCGCCCTCTCCCCCACCGACCTGCTGTACGCCAAGTTTGCCGACGAGTTTGAAAAGCGCTACGTCTCCCAGGGTACCGATGAGAACCGCTCCATCATCGAGACCCTGGACCTGGGCTGGGATCTGCTGAGCCTGCTGCCCCGCGCGGAGCTGAAGCGTATCAAGCCGGAGTATATCGAGAAATACCTCCCGAAAAAGGAGGGATAAATCATGCCGGCCATTAACGTGAACCCTACCCGGCAGGAGCTGACCCGGCTGAAAACCCGGCTCAAGACCTCCATCCGGGGCCACAAGCTGCTGAAGGATAAGCGGGATGAGCTGATGAAGCAGTTCATGGACGTGGTGCGGGAGAACCGGGCCCTGCGGAAGAAGGTGGAGGAGGGGCTGATGAAAGCCCACGGCTCCTTCACCGTGGCCTCCGCCCTCATGTCTTCCGAGATGCTGGAGCAGTCCCTCCTGTATCCCAAGCAGAGCGTGGAGCTGGACATGACCTTCCAGAACATCATGAGCGTCAACGTGCCCGTCTACCAGTTCCGCACCAAGAGCGACGACGCCGGTGAGATCTACCCCTACGGCTTCGCCGCCACCTCCGGCGAGCTGGACGGCGCGGTGGACGCCCTGTCCGGGGTGTTCCAGGATATGCTCAAGCTGGCTGAGATCGAAAAGACCTCCCAGCTGCTGGCGGAGGAGATCGAAAAGACCCGCCGCCGGGTCAATGCCCTGGAGTATGTGAAGATCCCCCAGATGGAAGAGGCCATCAAGTATATCTCCATGAAGCTGGACGAGAACGAGCGCTCCAACACCATCCGTCTGATGAAGGTGAAGGATATGCTCCTCAAGGAAGCCATCGAGGAACGCCAGGAGGCCGACGCCCGCGCGGTGGAAGCCTTTGGCGGAAAACAGGAAGAGGTATAACGATCATAAAAAAGACGGTCCCGATAGGGACCGTCTTTTTTTGTGGCAGGTGAATTATACTATCAAGTGCAACAGTTAAGAGAATAAAAAGAGTTCATACAGCCCCCTGTGGTAGAATGGAGTAACCACACAACCAAAACACCAGGAGGGGACTATATGAACTACCATCATCTTAGCATAGAAGAACGTAGTTGTATACGGAAATATTATGTGGATGGTCTGAGCTACCGAGAGATCGCCCGGTTGGTAGGAAGGAATGTGAGTACAATTTCGCGGGAGATACGGCGTAACTGTACACATATGTACGACATTCCTACTTACTATCCTCACACAGCACAAAAGAAGTATCTGCTGCGGCGGTCCTACTGCCACCGCGGAATGTTTCACTCACAAGAAGTGATCAACTACATCAATGAGAAATTGAAAGCGACCTGGTCGCCGGAACAGATCGCCTGCACACCGTGCGAGCTGAAGATGCCCAGCTGGCGGACGATCTACCGGTGGATCTATGAGAAATATCTTGTGAACGGAAATCTGAAAGTTCTGCGGCGCAAGGGGAAAAGCCACGGGAGCAAGGAAACGCGTGGAAAATACAGTAAGGGCAAGTCGATCCGCAAACGGGACAGATCCGTGTACAGCCGGAAAGAAGCCGGACACTGGGAAGCCGATACGGTGGTGAGCGGCCAGGGCAAAAGCAAGGCCTGCTTCGCCACCCTGGCGGAACGCAAGACACGCTTTTATATTGCCGTTAAAATTCCTGACCGAAGGGCAGAGACCATGGAGAACGCGATCGTCTCTGTGCTTTCCGCCTTCCCTCCACAGTTGGTCAAGACGATCACTTGTGACCGGGGCGCGGAATTTGCCAACTGGCGCAGAATTGAAGAACGACTGCACTGCGATGTCTATTTTGCCGACCCCTATTGTGCCTGGCAGAAAGGCACAAACGAGAATCTCAACGGACTGCTCCGGGAGTTCTATCCCAAAGGCAGGAATCTATCCAGGGTCGCTCCTGCCACCCTAAAACGAAACCTGGCGTTAATCAACGCCAGGCCTCGCAAAGTTTTGAACTTCCATTCCGCTCAGGAATTATGGGACTTTGAACTCATTTCCTGTTGCACTTAGTTTGACAATTCACTTGGCATAAGCGCAAAAAACCGGGGCGGCCCACACTGGGCCGCCCCGGTCTGTATACCGGCTTATTCGGCGGAAATCATATAGTAGTAGACGGGCTGACCGCCGGAGAGCAGGGTGATTTCGGCGTTGGGGCAGCACTCGGTGAAGAGCGCCAGAGCCTTCTGGGCGTCGTCCTCGGACACATCCTCGCCGTAGAAGATGTTGATAAACTCGGCGGACTGCTGGGCGTCAGCCTCGGCCAGACGGCGCAGCAGGGTGTCCAGATTCTGATCGGTGCCAAAGAGCTGGTGCTCGGTGAGGGCCAGGTAGTCCCCCTGCTTGATGGCGAAGCCGTCAAAGTCGGAGTCCCGGGCGGCGTAGGTGATCTCGGAGGTGTGGACGTTGCCGATGGCCTCGGTCATGGCGGCCACATTGTCCTCCTGGGAGGCGTCCAGATCCATGACCATCAGAGCGGAGATGCCCTGGGGTACGGTCTTGGTGGGGAGAACCACCACCTGCTTGCCCTCCGCCAGGGGGATGCACTGCTGAGCGGCCATGATGATGTTGCCGTTGTTGGGCAGCACAAAGACGATCTCCGCCGGAGTGGCGTCGATCACTTTCATAATGTCGTCGGTGGAGGGGTTCATGGTCTGACCGCCGCTGATCACGCCGTCAGCGCCCAGATCCTTGAACACAGCGGCCAGGCCGTCGCCGGCGGCAACCGCTACTACACCGTACTTCTTCTCGGGAGGGGCGATCTTCCGGCCGCCCTCGTGGTGGTCGTGGTCGTCCTCCTCCAGATCGTCGGTGCTCTGGATGTGGCGTCCGGCGGCCAGATCCTCGGACTGGGTGCGCATATTCTCGATCTTGGCCAGCTCCAGGGTGCCGTACTTCTGGGCCTCGGTGAGGGCGGCGCCGGGAATGTCGGTGTGGACATGGACCTTGAAGCAGTCGTCATCCTCGCCGATCACCAGGCTGTCGCCGATGCTGTTCAGGTAGGCCTCGAAGGAGGTCAGCTCCTTGTTGGTGGTCTTGCGGACAATGAACACCGTGTCGAAGGTGAAGGTGATCTCCTCGGCGGCGATAGCGGCATAGTCGGTCTTGGTCTCCGTCTTGCTCTCCTCGCCTCCCTCAGGCAGGGGCAGGCCCCGCAGGGAGTCCAGCATACCCTGGAGGATCACCAGGAAGCCCTTGCCGCCGGCGTCCACCACACCCGCCTTCTTGAGGACGGGGTTCATCTCGGTGGTGTGCTCCAGGGCCACCTGGCCCTCGGCAATAGCGGCTTCCAGCACGGCCTCAGGGTCGTTGGGAGTCTTGCGGGCGGCGTCGGCAGCCCGGGCGGCGGCCAGACGGGACACGGTGAGGATGGTGCCCTCGGCGGGCTTCATAACGGCCTTGTAGGCGGCGGCCACGCCGAAGTCCAGGGCAATGGCCAGATCCCGACCGTCGATGGTCTCCTTGTCCTTCACGGCCTTGGAGAAGCCCCGGAACAGCAGGGACAGGATGACGCCCGAGTTGCCGCGGGCGCCCCGCAGCAGGGCGGAGGCGTTGGTAGCGGCGGCCTCGCCTACGGTACGGGGTTGTTTTTTCTTCAGCTCGGCGGCGGCGGTGGAGATGGTCAGGCCCATGTTGGTACCGGTGTCGCCGTCAGGCACGGGGAATACGTTCAGCTCGTTGATCTGCTGTTTTTGAAGATTGATGGAGGCTGCCGCGTGGATGATAGCCTGGGCAAAGGACGCTCCGTCAATGCGCTCTCTCATGTCTGTGTTCCTTCCTTTCAATGGGCGGACCGGCCTCAGCCGATGACCATGGAATCGATGCACACGTCCACGTTGCGCACTTCGGCGCCGGTGGTACGCTGCACGATATAGCGGACCTCGCTCATAATGGAGCGGCTGACCGCCATCAGGTTCACGCCGTTGTCCACAATGATGTGCAGCTCGATGGAGACGGTGGAATCCTCATTGTAAGTGACTTTAACGCCCTTACCCATGGACTCCCGGCGCAGCAGGTGGACCAGGCCGTCCGCCTTGGAGCGGACCGCCATACCCTTCACGCCGTAGCAGTTGGTAGCGGCGGCGCCGGTGATGTTGGTAAACACTTCGCTGCTGATGGTGATCTCGCCCTGTTCGGTTTGCAGCTTCATGATCTGATCCCTTCCTTTCCTGGGGTGTCTGCATGGCATCCCCGTCAAAGCGGGGGAAAAGGTTCTATTGTTTGTCTTTTTATTGTATTCTATTTCACCACAAAATACAAGGGAAAAAAGTTTCTTCAAAGTGGGAATGTACACTTGTAATTTCCCACAAAAACGTGTACACTGTTCTCATCAGCACATTGCGTTCAACACAAAGGAGGCTGTTTGGATCATGAAAAAGTTTTTCTGCGGTATTGTGAAGTTTTTGGCCGTGCTGGCAGTGCTGGGCGCGGTGGTCTATGCTGTGGTGGCCTACTGGGACAAGCTCATGGAGCTGGTCTGCAAGGTGAAGGGCCTCATCTCCGGCAAGTGCGACGACTGCATGGAGGACGTGGAGTTCGCCGACTGGGAAGAGTAAGAAACTTGAAAAAGGGCCGCTGCCATGGGCAGCGGCCTTTTTTTACGTTTGAGGCGGGCGGCACAGCCGTCCGAAGTACCAGCCGGTGACCCCGTTCTTCTTCACCAAAGCCCGGTCGGCCAGCCGGCGGACGACGGACAGAATGTCCCCCGGCTCCACCGCCGGGCGGTAGTCGGTGGATTCCTTGCACAACGTCTCCTCGCCGGAGCGGTAGAGGTAATCGGTGAGTACGTCCACCTCCCGGCCGCTCTCCAGATGGCGGCAGCGGCACAGAGCTCCGCCCCGCAGCAGCACCTCCACCTGACTGTGGCCCCAGCGCACATTCACCGACTGGGGCGTCTCCTCCTGTTTGTCCAGGGCCATGGCGGTGGGCAGACCGTCGCAGGAAAACCAGGTGAACCCCTCCCCCGGCTGCTGGGGGAGCACCAGGGCGTTGAGCTGGGCGTCCCGCTGGAGGGCGCAGCCGCCGTCGATGGATACGATGTGCTGTTTCTCCGATACCAGGGGGTGCGTAGTGGGAATGTGGGGATGGTAGAGGGTCACCGGGGTGTGTCCCACAATGCACCACCGGCGGAAGCAGATGCCCCGGTCCAGGAAACTGTCGTTTTTCATGCAGTCCCAGGCGGTCATGTCCTCCAGATGGTCCTCATCCCACACCCCACCGTGGACAAACAGATAGTCGGGGGTGAGCAGGATCTCGGGCATGGTGTCCAGAAAGGCCAGCTCCGGGCCGAAGTGGTCCAGGATTACCTGCCGCAGGGCGGGCAGATCCTCCGGGGAACGGGTCTCAAAGCCTGCCTCCTGACCCATCTGGAGCAGGGTGCAGCGGTTGCGCCACACGTTGAGGTAGTGGTGGAAAAATTCCGGCCGCACCTGGGGGGATTCCACAAATTCGGTGACCAGATCGTCGCAGTTGCCCTTGACGCAGTACACCGTCCGGCGGGTAGACAGGTCCATGACATAGCGCAGCACCGCCAGGCTGTCCTGGCCCTTTTCCACCAGATCCCCCAGCAGCACCAGAATGTCGTCAGGGCCGTAGCCCGCCTTGTCCAGCAGGCTCTGGAACAGGGGCAGGCTGCCGTGGATGTCGCTGACCACCAGCACCCGCCGCCCGGCGGGGAATTCCAGCCGCTGTATCCGTGCTTTGCGCGCCATACCGGCCACCTCGCTTTATACGGAAACTGATTTCTGAGCCTGATACAACCGGGCGTATTCACCGCCCTTGGCCATCAGCTCCTCATGGGTGCCCTCCTCGGCGATGCCGCAGCCGTCGATGACCACAATGCGTCCGGCGGAGCGGATGGTGGACAGCCGGTGGGCAATGATGAGGGTGGTGCGGCCCTGGGCCAGGGCGTCAAAGGCGGACTGGATGCGGGCCTCGGTGACGGTGTCCAGGGCGGAGGTGGCCTCGTCCAGAATGAGGATGGGCGGGTTTTTCAGGAAGATCCGGGCGATGGACACCCGCTGCTTCTGGCCGCCGGAGAGCATGACGCCCCGCTCACCCACCTGGGTCTGGAAGCCGTCGGGCATCTCCAGAATGTCGTCGTAGATCTCGGCCTTCTTGGCGGCCTCAATGATCTCCGCCTCGGTGGCGTCGGGCCGGCCGTAGCGGATGTTGTCGTAGATGGTGCCGGCGAAGAGGAACACGTCCTGCTGGACAATACCGATGTGCTCCCGCAGGTCGTGCTGCTTCAGCTCCCGCACATCCTGGCCGTCCACCAGCACCCGGCCGCCGGTGACGTCGTAGAACCGGGGGATGAGCTGGCACAGGGTGGACTTGCCGCCGCCGGAGGGACCCACCACCGCCACCGTCTCGCCGGGGCGGACGTGGAGGGTAATGTGCTCCAGCACCGGCTCAGGGGAGGACTCGTACCGGAAGGTCACGTCGTCCACCAGAATGTCGCCCTTCACGTCGGTGAGGGTGCGGGCGTCGGGGGCGTCCTGGATGTCGGGCTCCACCCGCATCAGCTCGGTAAACCGCTTGAAGCCAGCCATGCCCTGCATGAACTGCTCCACAAAGGCGGACAGCTTGCGGATGGGGGTAATGAAGGTGGTGACATAGAGGGCGAAGGTGGTGAGATCGATGAAATCCATCTCACCCTTCATGATGAGGAAGCCGCCGAAGGCGATGACCACCACGGACAGGATGCCCATGAAGAACTCCATGCCCGACTGGTAGAAGGCCATGGTCTTGTAGTAGCCCCGCTTGGCGCCGCGGAACTGGTCGTTGGCGGCGTTGAACTTGGCGCTCTCGGCGTCCTCGTTGGCGAAGGCCTTGGCGGTGCGCATACCGGAGATGGAGGACTCCACCTCGCCGTTGATGCCGGCCAGCTTGGCCTTGACCTCGATGGAGGCCTTCATCATCTTTTTCCGGGTAAGAGCGGTAAAGAGAATGAAGATGGGAATGACGGCGAATACCATCAGGGCCAGCTGCCACTGGATGGTGAGCATGATGAAAAAGGCACCCAGAATGGTCACCGAGGAGATAAACAGGTCCTCCGGGCCGTGGTGGGCCAGCTCGGTGATCTCAAAGAGGTCGCCGGTGACCCGGCTCATCAGCTGGCCGGTGCGGTTCTTGTCGTAGAAGGAGAAGGACAGATCCTGCATATGGGAGAACAGGTCCCGGCGGATGTCGGCCTCCATCCGCACGCCCAGCAGGTGGCCCCAGTAGGTGACGATGAAGTAGAATACACCCTTGAGCACATAGGCCAGGGCCAGGGCGGCCATGACGGCGAAGAAGGTGGCAAAGAGCTGGTTGGGCAGCAGGGTCTGCATGGACCAGCGGGACACCATGGGGAAGAGCAGGTCCACGATGCAGATCAGCAGGGCGCACACCATATCCAGCAGGAACAGCTTCCAGTGGGGCTTGTAATAGGAGGCAAAAATCCGCAGATAGCCCCGGTTTTTGAAATCTTTTTGGTTGGTCATGACGGTCTCCTCTCAAAAATCCGTTACCTTACAGTATAGCCCGCTGCGGAGGGCTTTGTCAACTGAGAGCAAGCCCTCTGCCAAACCGGCCCACATGGGCTTGCCGGAGGGCCGGATAACAGGAAAAGGCGGTATGCGCCCCGTGGAGGGGTTGCATACCGTCTTTTCCTGCGGGGAGGTCCAAAGTCAGCAAAGCCCGCTGAGGCTTGGGAATTTGTTACTGCATCATCAAAGATAGCTCTATTTCATCTTCGTCTGCTGCTCCGGTCTCTGTAAAGCCTTTGCTTTGATACAAATTCAGTGCCCGGATATTCTCTCTGTTACAGGTTAAGGTGACCCGATTGGAAGAGCCAAAAGGTTTGCATTTGATGTAATCCAGCACCCGAGCCAAGGCAGCGCTGCCATAGCCCCGTTTCTGATAGGATTCATCGATCATCATATGCCAGATGTCATATTCAGGGATATCATAATCGTAAATCACCATAACATAGCCAACCATCGTTTCATCCTCATATATTCCGAACGGCTGGCATTGCTCTCTGTAAACATAAGCCTGTGCCAGACTGCGAATCGGATGTGAAACAAAGCGTTCTTGTCCAGGCGCAAGTTTGAGATGAAATGCGTCAATAAAGTTTTCTTCTGTAATTTTTCTGAGATGAATCATAAATTCCTCCATAAATTGTTCTGACTTCATTGATAAGTCGAGTTTGTATGAATATCTATAGAGGACAGAAGATTGCAACAAAAAGCCGTGGTTAAGAAACCACGGCAAAAGATTCTATAAAAAACTAGTATAATACAACCGAGGTCCTCAAAAGATATTCAGATTTTGTGAGCGTTCTGTTATTTCTCATAATTGAGCACCTCGCTTTCCATTAGATTTTATATAATCATACTACCCATCATCCATCATGTCAATAATCTTGCGTTTCTATCTGAATTTACAAGAGAGGGCTGGACCGGGCACCAGCCCGTTGGTCACCATCGTTACATATTTTATAGAGCCAGCCCACGCTGTTGAAGCCGACGATCAGGAGCAGACTCAGCAGCATCAGCCCAATCCCCTGCAAGCCGGGCACTCTACCGCCGTTCGGTTGCCAAATTGCCCTCTGTGGGGTATGCTGGTGGAGCGAGGTGATGGACGTGTACGACATGGACAAGGCGGCCTTCGGGGCCTTTGTGGCCGGGCTGCGGAAGGAGAAGGGATGGACCCAGCGGGAGCTGGCGGAGCAGCTCCACATCACCGACAAGGCGGTGAGCAAGTGGGAGACGGGGGCCAGCATCCCGGATACCGCCCTGCTCATCCCCCTGTCGGAGCTGCTGGGTGTGACGGTGACCGAGCTGCTGCTCTGCGAGCGGCAGGAGCAGCCCCTGGAGCCGGAGGCGGTGGAGGACGTGGTGAAAACCGCCATCCGCTGCGCTGGCGGCAGACCCAAGCGGGCCTGGCAGGAGAGGAGCCTGTGGCCCCTGTGGTATATACTCTCCCTGCTGGCGGGAGGCCTGGGCCTGTGGGCCAACTGGGCGTGGACCGGTGTGCCCGAGGCCCTGTGGACCCCGGTGGTGCTGGGGGCCATCTTCGGGGTCTGGTTCTGCTTTTTTACCCGGCTCACCCTGCCGGAGGTCTATGACCGGTACCCCCTGGGCATGGTGCGGGACGGGCCGCTGCGCATGAATGTGCCGGGCCTGAACTTCAATAACCGCAACTGGCCCCACATCGTCACGGTGGGCCGGGCGTGGTCCTGTGCAATTATGGCGGGTATGCCCCTGCTGTCCCTGGCGCTGGGGCTGATCTGCCCCGGCCTGTGGCAGGTGGCCCAGCTGGGCATCATCCTGGCGCTTACTCTGGGCGGACTGTTCCTCCCCCTCTATGTGGTGGGCAAAAAGTATCAATGATCCCGGCAGCCGGCGCCCAGACGCGCCGGCTGCTTCATTTTGTGCGGAAAAGGCCCCTTCCCTTGCCTCTGCTGCCGTTTAATGATACAATAAACTGTATTTTATGGGGGAACGGGGGAAACGGAAATGCTGGAGTATCTGCTGATGGTGTCCTCCCAGGTGGGGACCATGTTTCTGATGATGGCGGCGGGTTTTGCCCTGGCCAAGCGGGGGCTGCTGACCCAGGCGGCCATACCGCAGATGACCAATCTGCTGCTCACCGTGGTGCTCCCCTGTATGCTGGTAGACTCCATGCAGATCGAGCGGACCCCTGCCCTGCTGGGGTCCATGGGATACACCTCCCTGCTGGTGGCGGGGCTGTATGTGCTCTACTGCCTGCTGTCCATCCCCCTGTTCCGGCGGCAGAACTCCGCCACCGGCAAGGCCCTGCGCTTCGGCACCCTCTACGGCAACGTGGGCTTTATGGGCCTGCCCCTGATCCAGCTGGTGCTGGGCGAGCAGGCCATGGTCTACGGCGTCATCAACCTGATCGTATTCAACCTGTTCAACTGGAGCCAGGGCGTGGTGCTCATGGGAGGGCGCAGGCAGGTTTCTCTGAAACAGGCCGTCCTCAATCCGGGGATTCTGGGTACTGTGGTGGCCCTGGTGCTCTTCCTGTGCGGGATCACCCTGCCCTCCATGGTGGGCAGCGCCGTCAGCTTTCTGGGCAGTATGAACACCCCTCTGGCCATGGTCATCATCGGGGCCCAGATGGCCAGCGCCGACTGGCGCTCGGTGTTCCGCAGTCCGGCCATCCTTCTGGCCTGCGGCCTCAAGCTGGTGGCCATGCCCCTGCTCACCGCCCTGATCCTCTACCCCCTCCACCCGGAGCCCGATCTGTACTGCACTCTGGTGCTGCTGGCCGGAGTGCCCACCGCCAGCATTACCGCCATGTTTGCCCAGCGGTACGGCCAGGACGTGTCCACCAGCGCCCAGCTGGTCACCGTCAGCACCCTTTTGTCCATTCTCACCCTGCCCTGCTGCGGGGTGCTGGCCGCCCTGCTCAGCGGCGCGGCCTGAGGGCCGGAATGGTCACAAATGTTTACAGAATGCGTTTTTCCATTTACGGCACAGGGGTGCGGGTGTTAAAATGTCTAAATCATCTCATGCGCCGGGCGGCCTGCCGCCCACAGTACAATGGAGGTTACCATGAAAAAACAGACCATTCTGACCGGGGCTGCCGCCCTGGCTCTGGCCCTTTTTTTGACCGCCTGCGGCGGACAGGCTCCGGAGGTCACCCCCTCCCCCACGGTTGAGCC
>NZ_NFIL01000043.1:0-18929 GCF_002161755.1 Flavonifractor sp. An4
CTTCAAAGAAATTAAATCAAGAGCCTTCTTTCAAGCTTTGCTTGTCAGAAGGACTTCTCGTCCTTTCTGGTGCTTCGTGTTTCTTTCACGTTGTTTAATTTACAAGGTACACGCTCTTGTCAGCCACTCGGGATGACGTGCTATTTATTTTAGCACACCCTGTTTCGCTTGTCAAGAACTTTTTTCAAGTTTTTTCAGGGCTTTTTAGCCCCGAACCGCTTGTTTCGGTTCTTTTTCAAGCTCGTTCACACCTTCCGGCGCGAACTCATTTAGTTTACCACGCACACTCGCGTTTGTCAAGCACTTTTTCTGATCCCTTTCCGCAAGGCCGTCCAGGTTCCCCTCGGTTTCTTCCGATTTTGGTCAGATTTTCATGCCCTCTCGCAAGGCGCTCAGATAGAATATCACTCACGGTGCCATTTGTCAACACCTTTTTTCACTTTCCGCCCTTTTCTTTTTCCGTTCTTCTTTTGTCATTCTCTGGTTGCGACAGGGTTGGAATTATGCTACTCTATTCTTATTACAAAATCCAACGGAAAGGGGCCATACCCATGCCCATTAAAATTCCTGATTCACTTCCCGCTACCGCGGTATTGGAGAGCGAAAATATCTTCGTCATGACCGAGCACAGAGCCCTGCATCAGGATATCCGTCCTTTGAATGTAGTAATCCTGAATCTGATGCCCACCAAGATCGTAACGGAGACCCAGATCCTTCGCAAGCTGTCCAACACCCCGGTACAGATCGAAGTAGAGCTTCTTCGGACTGCCAGTTACCATTCCCAGCACACGGATGAAGATCATCTTGCTTCCTTCTATACCACCTTTGATGAGATCAGAGACCGCAAATTTGACGGCATGATTATCACCGGCGCGCCGGTGGAGAACCTGGAGTTCGATCAGGTGGACTACTGGCCCGAGCTGTGCGAGATCATGGAGTGGAGCAAGACGCACGTTCACTCTACCCTGCATATTTGTTGGGGCGCCCAGGCGGGGCTCTATTTCCATCACGGAATTGAGAAGCGTTCCCTCCCCCAAAAGCTGTTCGGTGTCTTTGAGCACCGGGTCCTCAAGCCCAGCTCTCCCCTGTTCCGCGGATTCGACGATGTATTTTATGCCCCCCATTCCCGCTATACCGAGGTGTGGGAGGAGGATATCCGCAGCACCCCAGGTCTGGAACTGGTCGCAGTTTCCGCCGAGGCCGGTGTATACGCCGTCAAAACCGAAGACAGCCGGCAGTTCTTTGTAATGGGGCACCCGGAATACGATCCCGATACTCTGGCCAAGGAATACTGGCGGGATGTAAACAAGGGGCTGGATATTGCCGTACCCGCCAATTACTTCCCCGGGGATGATCCCACCAAGGTTCCCGTGGTGCGCTGGCGAAGCGCGGGCCAGCTTCTCTATACCAACTGGCTGAATTATTATGTGTACCAGACCACGCCGTACGATTTGAACGAAGTATAACAACAGCGCCCGTCCCGGAATACCGGGGCGGGCGCTGTTTCTATAGGGTAAGCTTAACTTTCGGTCTTGTAGCCAATCTTCACCTGGGCAGTGCCAGAGTTGGCGGAGCTTCCCATGCGTGTCAGGGTATAGTCCTCGCCACAAACAAGGCCGTCCACGGAATAGCCTTTGCCGCCCACGGTGTCGATCGCCTGGGTCAACCCAGCCCAGTAGCTGCGGCCATCCCAGGAATATTGGATCGTCAGCTCGGTCTCGCCGTCCCGGACTGCCTGCTCCAGGATGCCAGTATAATAGGCGAGAGCCTCCTCATCGGTCATTTCCGGCAGAGGGTACTGTAGGGAGGCTTTGAACACCCCGCTGTCCTTGTTGGTCCCGCCGCTGAACAGCCGGTAGTCCACCCCGGAAACTTTGCCGTTTGCGGTGACATAGCCCTCGGCGCTCATCACGCGGTAAGCTTTGGAGGCATAATAGTCGCCGTCCCGGTCCGGGTAATCCGCGGGCTGGAACTCCACATGGAAGGCCCCGCTGTCAATGGCCTCCTCGATCTGGTCCACATACTTCTGTAGCTCCTCCCGGTCCCACTTGTTGTTAGTAAGGGTCACCACTCCACCGCTTTTGGCACTGAGGTCATAGTCTTTGGTCTGCCAGTTGGTATGGTAGGTGTAGCCGTCAAAGGTGTACCCCTCCACCTTCATAGTGTTACAGGCGATCTTAATGGCTTCGTCGGTGTATCCAGTAAGGGTCACCGTTGTGGTGTAGCAGTCCATTTCGGCGATGGCCTTTTCCAGAATAGGCACAATCTCCAGGGCAGTGGCCTGGTCTTGATTCTGCTGCTGCTCCTTATCTGCCTGGGCTGCCTCCTGACGGCGCTTCTGCTCCGCCGCCACATCATCCCGTCGGAACTTAAGCGACATCTCCCGTGAGTCAAAGGTGCCGTAAGCGAACTCCGGGTGTTGGTCAATGATGGCGTCCGCCACTTCGCGACTGTACTTGGACAGGGTGTTGGAGTCAAAGCCGGCGTCGGACAGGTCAATGGTAAAGTACAGCGCGTCGCTCAGCTGCTGGTCGGTGAGGGCCTGCAGCTCCGCCTGGGTCCAGGTGGGGACACCTTTCAGAGCAGAGGCGCAAGCGGCCAGGATAGCATCCACCCGCTCCTGCCGCTCATCGGCCATCGCCTGGTCCGTGGAGTCCAGCAGGTCCTCATCGTACTTGGTGCTGGTGCAGGCGTGGACGTTCTCCCAGTCCCGGTGGCTCCGACTGGCCATCACCTTGTCACTCTTCAGAAAATAGGTGTAGCGGATATAGTCACCGCCCTGGGTGGTAGGGTCGTCCCAGGTGGTATCCACATGGTACCACTGGCCGTCCACCTGCACCAGGTTCCATGCATGGTAACCGCCGGCATAGCCGGTGATGGTCTCGTTGGGGATACCTGCGGCGTCCAGCATGGCCTCGTAGGCCTTGGCATAGCCCGAGCAGACGGCGGTTCCCTTCAGCAAAGCCCCCTCGGCCTGATGGGAGATAAAGGGCATATTTCCGATGTCCACCCGGTAGTCGTAGTCGCAGTGGGTGACCAGATAGTCGTGGAGGGTCTTGACCACCTCGTAGTCGCTCATGCCGCTGGTGATCAGCTCGTCCACCACCCGCTCGGCCTCCGCCTGGGCCGCATCGGAGATATAGCGCCAGTCATGGTCGGCCACCGTACCAACGGAGATGGCGCTGTTGGTGTAGTACACCGCCAGAGTCTTGGCAATCTGCCCGTCCTGTTCGTAGGCGTTCAGATGGGTGATCCCGTAGGGATTTTCACCGTCCATATCAGCGATCTTCAGGGCCAGCTTCTCCGCCTGAGAGGCCTCCAGGCCGAATTCACCGATGTCGATGGCGGACTTCCGGTCCAGAAATCCGGTGGTGATGGCCAGGGTGGCTCCAGCCTCGTTGCTCAGCACCGGCTGCTCCTGGGTCGCCTCGCCTCCCAGCTGCTTCCACAAGCAGTAGACCACATCGGAGCGGGGGCAGTTTGATTTGGCGGTAAATGTAAGTCCATCGGTGAGGCCGCTGTTTCTGGCCCAAGCCACGGCAGCGGCGGACCAGTCATCACCCTGAGCCTCCTCCCCGGCAAAACGGCACAGGAAGGTGAGGATCTGGTCATAGGTCAGAGTCGCGGTTAGGTTGAACCGGCCGCCTCCCACGCCGTTGGTGATCCCCTTCTCCACCGCCCAGAGCACAGCTTTATAGTAGAAGGCATTCTTGTCGGTGACATCGCTGAAGCCGGTGGAGACACCGGTGGGAGTCGGGGACCCGGCGGCACGCCACAGGAAGGTCACCGTCTCCGCCCGGGTCACGGTCCTCTCCGGGGAAAAGACGCCGTTTCCAGTGCCCTGGGTAATCTCCTCCTCTACTGCCCAAGCCACCGCGTCGGCGTAGCAGGCATCGTCCGGTACGTCCTTAAAGCCAGTATCCGCCGCTGACACAGTGACCGGCAGAGCACCCGCCGTCAGCACCAGGGTCAGCAGCAGAGCAAGAACCTTTTGTATTCCTCTCATAACCAGCAACCTCCTTCTTTCTTCTGTGGTTTAGCCAAAGATGGCGTCCTGGGCGGCCTGAGCCGCATCATCCACCAGATCCTGAGCCGCATTCAACGCGTAGTGGTACTCGCAGTAGCCGTCTTTGTACACCGGCTGGTCGCAGGATTTGCAGTGGCCTCCACAGGCGGTCAGGCTGGCAGCAAGGGCCAGGGCAGCGATCAGAGCCATCATCTTTTTCATCGTTCTTGTCTCTCCTTATTGTGTCAAATTATGTTGGCAGAGACGGAAAGGCCAACAGGCCTCCCCGTACTCTCTGTGATATAGTGCTGTGGAGAGGTCCATCGGTTTTATGGTTTTGCAATTTTTTTAATTTTTTTTGGAATCGGTCACAACCCACCGTTCCTCAGGAGTGCCTCCGCCTCATCCACCGGCATGGCCGCTTCCGCCTCCTTCTGATTGCTGAGGATCACCTGAGCCGGATCGGGCAGCGACTCTGCCGCTCCCATGGTCAGACCGTCGGCGTTCTCTGTGAAGATCCGGGGGTCCTCCACCAAGTGGGAGGTGGAGTAGCTGGCGTCGACCCACAGGGTCCCGTCCTCTGCCAGGAACACCGTATAGCGCAGGCCGCTGCCCGCGAAGAAGTCCCAGTCTTCCTGGAGGATGGTCACCGCCTGCCCGTTCTGACAGGTGACAATGGTCAGGACGCTCTGCGACCAGGGGAGATCCGGATCCGACGCCACAAAGAGCAACTCCGGGGTGCCGTCGCCCCACACGTCGGCCAGGGCCACCGGGGATAGGTCGCGGATGCCGTCGTACCAACTGACGTAGGTCTCAATGAGGTCCCTCTGTTCCTCCAGCACACCGACGTAGGCGGCGGCAGCTTCTGGCGTAAGGCCTCCTTCCTCCGCTGGGGCGGCGTGGTCGCTGAGGCGGACAAACTCATAGTGGGCGGGATCGTCCAGCTCCAGATCCCATTCGGACTGGATGGCCCGCTCGGGATCTGGGGAGTCCACGATATTGACCCCCAAGAGCACGCCGTCGTAACCCTCCGGTACCCGAACGGTATAGGTCACATCCTGGTAGGTATCTACGGTGATCTCCCGTTCCAGACCGGAACGGTTGCTCTCCTCCCAATCCCCGTAGTTTATGCCGCTGGTCCACTGCTTCTCATAGGTGATGGGGTAGGTCTCCCCGTTGTAGTCCACCTGACCCTCTCCTGTAGCCAGATCCTGATTGCCGGTGCCTGCCCGCTGATCGGGGAAGTAGAGCTGACCGGTGTACCAGTCGTAGAGGCCGTACTCCTGAGTGAGGATGGTAAACGCCAGAGAGGCACTGCCGGGATTGCCCATGCGAACCTGAGCCGTATTTGTGTAGCGGATCGTATAGGTCACATACCCTTCCCCGTCCGGCTCACTCACCATGATATCCGGCTTGGTAAGTCCGCCAGCGGAGGAGAGCACCTCCAAAGCCGGATCTCCTACCATAGCAGTCAGCGGCACATCCTCGTAGGCGCGGGGCTCCACCAGGGTAAAGCCGTGGAGCGCCCCGAAAGAGGTATTGTCCGGTGCCTCCGACTGGAGGATCTCCGGAGTCTCCGACGCCGCAGGCTCAGCCGAGCCAGATCGGAAGGCAAGCCCCACTGCCGCACCGCCGATGACCACTGCCCCAGCCAGGATGGCTGCCACCACTTTCACCGAGATGCCTGCGGCGGCCGCACCTGCAGCCGTACCAGCGGCACCAGACCCTGTGGAAACACCAGTTGCCGCACCGCCTGCTGCCGTCGTTTCGGCGGCAGCCGTTCCACCGGCTGTGGCGGCCGATGCAGCGCTCCCCGCCTGGGCCAGCACCCGGCCAGCCATGGTCGCAGCTGCAGCTCCGTCCAGAACGGTGCTCTCCGCCTCACGCCGCAGGAAGTAGAGCAGCAGCAAAATGGGGCTGACGCTGTAGAGCTTCACACCCTTGCGCTCGTAATCCTCCACCCCGGCCTTGATGCTCTTCCGGGCGTAGTTCAGGCGGCTTTTCACGGTGCCCTCACTGGTTTCCATGGCCTGGGCGATCTCCCGCACGCTCATCTCATCGTAATAGTAAAACAGCACACACATCCGCTGCTCCGGCGGCAGAGCATCCACCAGATCCAGGATCATCCGCCGGGTCTCCTCGTTGTCCAGAGCCTTCTCAGGCACCAGGGTCTCGTCCAGGTTCTCCACGCCGTCCAGCAGGGAGTCGCCCTCCTCATCTTCCGGAATCTGCCACTCCTTGTGGGGCGCAGAAAGCAGGTGACGGCAGCGGTTTGCCGTAATGCCGTTGACCCACCCCCAGAAAGCCGCAGGTTCTTTCAGTTTGTTCAAGCTCGTCAGCATGACGATCAACACGTCCTGGGCAGCATCCTGGGCGGCCTCTTCCTTCTTCAGCATCTTCTTGCAGTGGTAATAGACCTTATTCTGTACCGCCAGCACCAGGGTCTCCTGGGCCTCCCTGTCCCCCTGAATGCTTTTCTGGATCAAATCTTTCAGTTTCTCCTGGTCCATCTTCCTGTCGTTCCCTTCTCTCCTGATAAAAAATGGTCTGCTTCACGTCATACTCCTCCGCCTCCCGAAGAAGGCAGCGGCGGAGGAACTGAAAAAATGTGATGGATTTCGTTGCACATTCTCCTCCCTATAGTGTACAGGATATCGTGCTGAAAAGGAATCATTTGGTTTTATTTTTTAAAAGATTCCATACTCCACATCATAATCGTTTCAACTGTCTCACGGACAACACAGCAGAAGCCGGCCCACCTGCGAAGAGGTGGGCCAGCCTTTTGCAGGACGGGGTGCGGTCAGGCGGAGGCGCCCAGCTGCTTCCACAGGCAGTAGACCACGTCGGCGCGCGGACAGTTTGCCTTGGCGGAGAAGTTCAGGCCCTCGGTCAGGCCGCTGGACTGGGCCCAGTTCACCGCAGCGGCAGACCAGTCGTCCCCCGTGGCACTCTCACCGGCAGCCCGGCACAGAAAGGTGAAGATCTGGTCATAGGACAGGGCTGCTGGACAGGTCGAACATTCCGCCTCCCACGCCGCCGGTAATACCCTGCTCGGCCGCCCAAAGGACAGCATGATAGTAGTAGGCGCTGGGGTCGGTGACGTCGGTAAAGGGAGAGGCAGAGGATGCAGGGGCGGGCGATCCGGCCGCCCGCCACAGGAAGGTAACCGCCTCAGCCCGGGTAACAGAGTTGGCGGGAGAGAAGGTATTGGCACCGGTGCCGGTGGTGACCTTCTGGTTTACGGCCCACTGCACCGCGTCGGCGTAGTAGTCTCCGGTAGTCACGTCGGTGAAGCCAGCCACCAGTTCGGCAAAGTGGAGCGTGGCGTGATCCAGGCCTTCATTCAGGCCGCCCATCTCGATCTGGCTCCACTGGAGGGCGGTGCCGCCGTAGTAGACATCGGTCAGGCTGTCACAGCCATAAAAGGTGCCGCTGGCAATTTGGGTGACACTGACGGGGATGGTGACCGTTTTCAGGCTCCGGCAAAACCGGAAGGCGTCCTGCATTTGGGTCACGCCGCTGGGAATGATGCAGGTTTCCAGGCTGATGCAGTTTTCAAACAGCCGCATGGGCAGGGTCGTGATGCCAGCGGGCAGACGCACACTGGTCAGACTGGTGCAGTTGCTGAGAGCCCACTCACCCAGATAGGTCACGCTGTCGGGGATGTACAGACTGGTCAGGCTTTTGCAATTAGCCAGAGAGGAGTTGGCCAGGGTAGTCACGCTGTTGGGCAGAGTCAGACTGGTCAGACCGGAGCCAGAGAAGGCGTCATATCCGATGCTGGTGATGCCATCCGGAAGGGTGACGCCAGTCAGAGAGGAACAGGCTGCGAATGTATCCCGGGGAATGGAGGTCAAATTCTTGCTGAGGGTCACATCAGTCAGGCCGCTGCACCCATAAAACACGCCCTGCCCCAGAGATGTGACACTGTCCGGCAGGACCACCTGCTCCAGGGAACTGCAGGCGCCAAAGGCCTGCCGCCCGATGGTGGTGACAGTGCTGGGTATGGTAACACTCACCAGCTCTTTGTGCTGATTGAATGCGTAATCCCCAATGGCAGTGACAGTTACACCGTAGATCTCAGCGGGGATGTTCGCCTCGGTGACGGTCTCATCTGCACGGGTGATGGTACCGGTGGTAGCATCAAAGTAGAGCTTGCCGCCGGAAACCTCATAGGTGAGGTCCGCCGCCTGGGCAGGCAGGGACAGGGCCAGGAGCAACCCAAGAGTCAGAACCAGGGTCAGGAGTCTGCGTACTTTCATGGAACATCTTCCTTGTATTATAGAGTAGTAGTTATTAAAGCCCCTCTCCAAGGGCTGTGCTACACTGTAAGGGATGCTGTGGATTGGTGATCATCTCCTACCACAAGATGGCTCAAGAAAGGTTCCAACCACAGCCCCTTACACTTTAGCTTTGCTATACCTTTTTTGAGCTATCATTTTTCACCACCACCATTCATTTTGGGGCTTGACTTTTAATAGTTAATCTTTCTTCTTTTTGATTCCGATGTATAGTGCGCAATCACCCCCGGTTGGTTTTACAAAAAAGAAAAAAATTTTTGGCGGTAACGTAAATCAGCTATCATCGCCATCCGTGAGGACAACATATCACAACTGGGCTTGTAACTTTCGCTCTTCTTGTGCGCCGTCCCCGGCGTCCTGCAATCCAGTTCCTGACTAAATTCGGATACTCGCCCTGACTGATGCAGATATTCAGGCACCACAGGGCAATCTGCAGTCAACAGGTAAAAAAGAAACCCGGCAAAGCATTGCAGTGCAATGCTTTGCCGGGTTCGTTGGCTTACTCCCATTCAATGGTTGCCGGGGGCTTACTGGTAATATCGTAGACGATACGGTTGATACCCTTGACCTCGTTGACGATACGGGTGGAAATACGGTCCAGTACGTCATAGGGGATACGGGCCCAGTCAGCAGTCATAAAGTCGCTGGTAGTAACAGCGCGGAGGGCCAGCGTATAATCGTAGGTGCGGCCGTCGCCCATAACGCCCACGGAGCGGGTGTTGGTGAGTACGGCGAAATACTGGTTGATGTTCTTGTCCTCACCGGCGGCGGCGATCTCCTCCCGGTAGATGGCGTCGGCGTCCCTGAGGGTATCCAGCTTCTCCTTGGTCAGATCGCCGATCACACGGATGGCCAGGCCGGGGCCGGGGAAGGGCTGGCGCATGACCAGGTACTCGGGCAGGCCCAGCTCGCGGCCCAGCTGACGCACCTCATCCTTAAACAGCAGCCGCAGGGGCTCGATGATCTCCTTGAAGTCCACATAGTCAGGCAGACCACCCACGTTGTGGTGGCTCTTGATGACTGCGGCGTCGCCAGCGCCGGATTCAATAACATCGGGGTAGATGGTGCCCTGGACCAAGTAGTCCACCCGGCCAATCTTCTTGGCCTCTTCCTCAAAGACCCGGATAAACTCCTCGCCGATGATCTTACGCTTGCGCTCAGGCTCAGCCTCACCGGCCAGCTTCAGCAGGAAACGGGTCTCAGCATCCACCCGGACAAAGTTAATATCCCAGCGGGCAAAGGCAGCCTCCACCTCGTCGCCCTCATTCTTGCGCATGAGGCCATGGTCCACGAACACGCAGGTCAGCTGCTTGCCCACTGCCTCGGCCAGCAGAGCAGCCGCCACAGAGGAGTCCACGCCGCCGGACAGGGCCAGCAGCACCTTGCCGTCGCCCACCTTCTCCCGGATATCCCGGATGGCGGTATTCTTGTAATCGCCCATAGTCCAGTCACCGGTGGCGCCGCACACCTCATAGAGGAAATTGCGGATCATGTCCACACCATGCTGAGTGTGGTTTACCTCGGGGTGGTACTGCACACCGTAGAAGCCCCGCTTCTCGTCGGCAATGGCCACGTTGGGGCAGGCGTCGGTATGGGCGGTGAGGGCAAAGCCCTCGGGCACCTTGGCCATATAGTCGCCGTGGCTCATCCAAGAGATGCCCTGCTCCGGCAGGCCCTTGAAGAGCTTGCAGGTAGTATCGTAATAGGTCTCAGTCTTGCCGTACTCCCGGGCAGTATCCTCCTGGGCAGCAGTAACCTGGCCGCCCAGGGTGTGGGCCATCAGCTGACAGCCGTAGCAGATACCCAACACAGGCACGCCCAGCTCAAAAATGGCAGGGTCCACATGGGGGGCCTTCTCGTCGTACACGCTGTTGGGGCCGCCGGTGAAGATGAAGCCGATGGGCTCCATGGCTTTCAGCTGCTCCAGCGGGGTGGTATAGGGCTTAACCTCGCAGTACACGCCGCACTCACGGACCCGACGGGCAATGAGCTGATTGTACTGGCCGCCGAAGTCCAGAACGATCACGGTCTGATGGGACATTCAAGTTCCTTCTTTCTATGGAGTCTGTAGGTTTCTGAAAATTTGCGCAACAATTATAGCTTAGAATATCATATTTTTTCCCCGGGCGCAATACTTCTCCCACGTCCGCGCCGCGTTTGAAGCAGGTGATGCCATCCCCCGCCGAACAGGAAGCTGGTGACACGCCCTGTCACCGGATTACCCAACAGAAGCAGCAGCCCCACCCATACCAGCAGCACCTGCCACGGTTGGGCCAGCAAATAGGGGAATTTCAGCCGAAGCAGATGGAAGAAAAAGCCGTGGAGCAGATAGATGGGCAGGGTATTCTGCCCCAAAACAGTTATCACCGGGATCCTGCGCTTAAGGTGAGGGGCCAGGCCTGCAAACAGGAGAAAAATCACACTGGCCGAGCAGCACATGATAAGTCCCCGCACCTGCCAGCTATAGCCCAGATCCTCATAGCCGTAGGCGCCCAGCATCATTTTTGCAGTCACGTCCTGCCGCAGCAGCAGCCACTCTAAAACCACGCAGCAGGCGGCCGCAAGGCCAAGCACAATCCCTCTGAGGGTCCGTCCTCCCCCGTTCCAGCGGGCTCGCAGGCCGTCCGCCCGTCTGAAGTAGTAGCCCAACAGAAACCAGGGCTGAAAGGCGATAATCCGGGAGGCGCTCCATTGGTAGTCTATGCTCTTGTCAAAGCCCACCAGCAGCGCCAGGGCTACCGACGCGGCCACCATCAACCATCGCCCCACAGGGGACGGAACATCATATACCGGCAGCAGAAGGGTGTAAACGGCCAGCACAAAAAGGTACCACAAAATCCAGTAGGGTCTTGAAAACTGCACATGAACGTAGGGGTCCCCCAGCTTTTCCACAAAGGCAGTATACAGCCACTGGAAGATCAGGTAGGGCAGCGCCATGCCAAAAATCCATTTGCTCCGATCAAATCTGGCAAACATCCCACTGAGAAATAAAAAGGCTGGCATATGAAAAGAATAAATTACGGCATACAAAGTCTCTTTGTGGGGAAACTCTCCCGCAATCTCCAGCAGGTGCCCCAGCACCACCAGGGCAATGAGCAAAAAGCGCAGATTATCATACTGATATTCCCTTGTTTTCACGTCCGGCGCGCCTTCTTTCCACGACAGCCTATGCCCGCTTAGAATATCATGTTTTCTTCCCTCCCGCAATAGCAGCAAAAAGGCCGCCGAGTTCTGACAGCTCAGCGGCCTTTTATTCAGGCACCTATCTCCGCGCCGCCCCATTCCACAGCGGTAAAGCCGGTACGCTCTGGAGCGGTGAGGATCTGGGGCTCCACCTCCACCGGCTGGTCCAACCCCTGCCAGGCCATGAATACCCGGATCAGGGTATCCGGGGCCGGGTCAATGGTCAGCTTGGCGCTGTCGGTGTAGGCCTCCTGTTGGAAAGAGATCAGGTTATAGGGGTTGTGCTCCATCTTGGGCAGCCAGTAGATAATAAACTCGTTTGCCTCCTGCTCTGTCAGGCCCAACTGGGCCAGGGCGTCCTCCAGAAATGCGGCTGTGTTTTCCCCAGCTACGCAAAAGCCGGTGGAAAAGTCGTATTCGGTCTGGCTCACGCCCTCCCAGAACAGGCAGTAATACTGCCGTCCGGTGGTCGGGTCCGTGAGGGTCCCGTCGGGAGAAGCGTCCACCGTCCAGCCGTCCCCATAGGCGGGATAGGTGGAGGTCAGTTCCCCATCAAAGTCCAGGGTAACGGAGACCTTGGTTTCTTCCTCCGGGTAGAGGTAAATCACCGGTTTTTCGGCCGCAGGGCCTCTGTCCGGAGTTCTGCATCCGGTCAGCGAGGCGGCCAGCAGACAGGCCGCCAGGGTCAAAGGAACCAGTTTACGCATAAAAACTCCCCCTTCCAGATTCTTAGGTCCTTTTTATCAGACGAATCCGGAAGGGGGAAGTTCCCAATTTAATTAAATCTGGGTAATATCAATGGGCCGCAGGTCGGAGGGCCGGCCCTGGGTGCGAATGGTGAGCATGGCCCGTGCGGTGTCAATAGCGGTGATGCAGGCCACGGAGTGCTCCACGGTGGAGCGGCGGATCTTGAAGCCGTCGGTATCGTGGCGGCGGCCCCGGGTGGGGGTATTGATGACCAGATCCACGGTGCCGGAAGCGATCATGTCCAAGATGTTGGGGTGAGCCTCGGAGACCCGGGCCACCTTGCGAGCGGGGATGCCCACGGCATTGAGGGCCTCGCAGGTGCCGCTGGTAGCCAGGATCTCAATGCCCATGTCGGCAAAGCCCTGGGCGATACCGATGATCTCCCCCTTGTCCTCGTCCTTCACGGTGATGATGATGCGCCCGCCGGTCTTGGGGGCCTTCATGTTGGCCCCCTTGAAGGCCTTCAGCAGGGCCTGGGGGAAGGACTCGGCCAGACCCAGGCACTCGCCGGTGGACTTCATCTCGGGGCCCAGGCCGGTGTCCACGTCGGTGAGCTTCTCAAAGGAGAACACCGGCATTTTCACGGCGTAGTAGTCGGCCTCTTTGTAGATGCCGGTACCGTAGCCCAGGTCTTTCAGCTTCTGCCCCAGCATGACCTTGGTGGCCAAGTCGATGATGGGCACGCCGGTGACCTTGGAGATATAGGGGATGGTACGGGAGGAGCGGGGGTTGACCTCGATGACATACACTGTGTCGTCATAGATGACAAACTGGATGTTCACCAGGCCCACCACACCCAGAGCCTTGGACAAGTCGTAGGTATAGCGGTAGATGGTCTCCTTGTGCTTCTCCTCGATGTGGATGGGGGGATAGACGGAGATGGAGTCGCCGGAGTGGACGCCGGCCCGCTCGATGTGCTCCATGATGCCGGGGATGAGCAGATCCTCCCCGTCAAACACGCCGTCGACTTCCACCTCACGGCCCATCAGATACTTATCCACCAGGATGGGATGCTCCTGCTCCACCTGGTTGATGATGCGCATGAACTCGGTGATGTTGCGGTCGTTGTAGGCGATCTCCATGCCCTGGCCGCCCAGCACATAGGATGGGCGCACCAGCACGGGGTAGCCCACCTCGTGGGCGGCTTCCAGGGCCTGCTCGGTGGTAAACACCGTCTTACCGGCGGCGCGGGGAATCTTGCACTGGTTGAGGATCTCGTCAAAGCGTTCCCGGTCCTCGGCGGCGTCCACGCCGTCGGCGGAGGTACCCAGGATGGGCACGCCCATGTTGGTGAGGGCCTGGGCCAGCTTGATGGCGGTCTGACCGCCGAACTGCACCACGGCGCCCCAGGGCTTCTCCAGCTCCACCACGGCCTCCACGTCCTCGGGAGTCAGAGGCTCAAAGTACAGCTTGTCGGCCACGTCGAAGTCGGTGGACACAGTCTCGGGGTTGTTGTTGATGATAATGGTCTCATAGCCCAGGCGCTTGAAGGCCCAGACGGAATGGACGGAGCAGTAGTCGAACTCGATGCCCTGGCCGATGCGGATGGGGCCGGAGCCCAGCACCAGCACCTTCTTCTTGTCCTGCCCGGGCCGGTGGGCCTCAGGCGTAGCAGCAGCCAGCCAGGGAGCCTCCGGGATATGGGGAGCCAGCTCACCCACCTGGGGCAGATGAAGCTCCTCGGCAGCCTCGTTCTCCTCATCGTAGGTGGAGTAGTAATAGGGGGTCTGAGCCTCAAACTCGGCGGCGCAGGTGTCCACCATCTTGAAGGCGGGGCGGATGCCGAAGCCCTCCCGCAGGGCCTTGATCTCCTTCCGCTCCCTGCCGGACAGTGCGGCGATCCAGGCGTCGGAGAAGCCCATCTCCTTGGCCATGCGCAGAGTGTCGGCATCCAGGTGGCCGTGGTCCAGCTTGTCCTCCATGTCCACGATGTTCTGGAGCCGGTCCAGGAACCACAGGTCGTACTTGGTGATCTTGTTGATCTTCTCGGGGGAGAAGCCCCGGCGCAGGGCCTCGGCCACCACGAAGAGGCGCTGGTCGTCGATATTTACCAGCCGCTCCTCGATCTCCTCGGTGTACAGCTGATCCAGGCCGGGCAGGCGCAGGGACTTCACAGGCAGTTCCAGGGAACGGATGGCCTTCATCAGGGCACCCTCAAAGGAGTTGCCGATGGCCATAACCTCGCCGGTGGCCTTCATCTGGGTGCCCAGAGTACGGCTGGCGGTGGTGAACTTGTCGAAGGGCAGACGGGGGATTTTCAGCACGCAGTAGTCAAGGGTGGGCTCAAAGCAGGCGGTGGTCTTGCCGGTCACCGCGTTGGGAATCTCGTCCAGGGTGTAGCCCAGGGCGATCTTGGCGGCCACCTTAGCGATGGGATAGCCGGTGGCCTTGGAGGCCAGGGCGGAGGAGCGGCTCACGCGGGGGTTGACCTCAATGACCGCGTACTCGAAGGAATCGGGATTCAGAGCCAGCTGCACGTTACAACCGCCCTCGATCTCCAGGGCGGAGATGATGTCCAGGGAGGCCTTACGCAGCATCTGGAATTCCCGGTTGGCCAGAGTCTGGGTTGGGGCCACCACGATGGAGTCGCCGGTATGGACGCCCACCGGGTCCACGTTCTCCATGGAACAGATCTGAATCACGTTTCCGGCGCTGTCCCGCATGACTTCGAACTCGATCTCCTTCCAGCCGGAGATGCACCGTTCGATGAGGACCTGGCCCACGCGGCTCAGATGGATACCCCGATCGGCGATCTCCCGCAGGGACATCTCGTCGTAGGCAATGCCGCCGCCGGTGCCGCCCAGGGTGTAGGCGGGGCGGACAATGACGGGGTAGCCGATGGACCCGGCAAAAGCCACCGCATCCTCCACGCTCTCCACCACATCGGAGGTGACGCAGGGCTGGCCGATGGCCTCCATGGCGTCCTTGAAGCCCTGGCGGTCCTCCGCCTTGCGGATGGACTCAGGGCTGGTGCCCAGCAGCTTGACGCCGTACTGCTGCAGGATGCCCTGTTCGTGGAGGTTCATAGCCAGGTTCAGGCCGGTCTGGCCACCCAGAGTGGGCAGGATGGAGTCGGGGCGCTCCTTCTGGATCACCTGCTCTACGCTGGCGATGTTCAGGGGTTCAATATACACATGATCAGCAATGTCCTTGTCGGTCATGATGGTGGCGGGGTTGGAGTTGACCAGCACCACCTCCACGCCCTCTTCCTTCAGAGCGCGGCAGGCCTGGGTTCCTGCGTAGTCGAACTCGGCGGCCTGGCCGATGACGATGGGGCCGGAGCCCAGCACCAGTACCTTCTTAATATTCGGATTCTTGGGCATTACCGGTCGCCTCCCTTCATGCTGTCCACAAAGCGGTCAAAGAGATATTCGGTGTCCATGGGGCCGGGGGAGGCCTCGGGGTGGAACTGGACGGTGAAACAGTTGGGCCGCTTATAGCGCAGGCCCTCCACGCTGCCCTCGTTGACGTTGACGTGGGAGATCTCTGCCACAGCGGGGTCCACGCTCTCGGCGGTGACCACATAACCGTGGTTCTGGCTAGTGATAAAGGCCCGTCCGGCAGCCAGATCCTTCACCGGGTGGTTGCCGCCCCGGTGGCCGAAGCGCATCTTCCGGGTCTGGGCGCCGGTGGCCAGAGCCAGCAGCTGGTGGCCCAGGCAGACGGCAAAGAGGGGCAGGCTGGAGTCGTAGAGTTTGCGTACCTCTTTAATAATGTCCACATTGTCCGCCGGGTCGCCGGGGCCGTTGGACAGCATGACGCCGTCATAGCCGCCGGTGAGGATGGTTTCCGCCGGGGTGTGGGCAGGATAGACGGTGACCTGGCAGCCCCGCTTTTGGAGGCAGCGGATCATGTTTTCCTTCACGCCGTAGTCCATCAGGGCCACCCGCAGCTTCTGCTCGCCCAGAGCAGGATAGAGCTGGGGCGCCTTCCGGGTCACCTTTTCCACGGTGCCCTCCACCCGATAGGCATGGATCTTCTCCAGGCACTCCTCTACATGAAAATGCTCCGCACAGGTGATCATACCATTCATGGTCCCCTGACTGCGGAGTATTCTGGTTAAAGCCCGGGTATCCACGCCTTCGATCCCGGTAATGTCATATTGTTTCAGATAGGCGTCCAGCTCACCCTCGCAGCGGAAATTGCTGCCCCGCCGGGCCAGATGCCGCACGATAAATGCCTCAGCCCAGGGTCGGGAGGACTCATTATCCTCGTGGTTTACGCCGTAATTGCCAATGAGGGGATAGCTCATCACGATTCCCTGTCCCGCATAGGAGGGATCGGTCAGGATCTCCTGGTAGCCGGTCATGGAGGTGTTGAACACCATTTCGCACACCCGGTCTGCGGGGGAGCCCATGCTGACGCCCTGGAACATGGCGCCGTTCTCCAGAATCAAGGTCGCCTTCATCTCCTGCATCACGCCTTTCTTTCCATGGTATTTGTTCGATTGTACTCTAAATATCCGCCTCCGGCAACTCCCTTTTTCCCTTCTTTTTCAAAATCGTAATTTTGGACAAAAAGTCGGAGCGCATCCCCCGTTTTTCACGGTCAATGCGCCCCGAATGTCTCAAGAATCTATATTTGACCTAATAATTATTTTGGTGGTTCTATGTCCACCACCACCAGCTCCGGCCGGTTGAACAGACGGGGCACCCGGGTGCTCTCCCGGGCCAGTCCCCGGCTGACAATGAGGGTGGCGCCGCCGATCTCATAGCGCCCGCCGGCATAGGTGGGGAACATTCCCTGATTGGGGGCCAGTACCCCGTTAATGAGGCCGGGCAGCCGCCATTGACCCCCATGGGCGTGACCGGCCAGTACCAGATCAAATCCGCTGCCGGCGTAGTCGCTCACCCGCTCGGGCCGATGGGTCAGCAAAATAGAGAAGTGACTGCCGTCCAGATCACCGCTGGCGGCGGTCAGCTGGTCCTGCCAGTTCTCCTCTCCCGTCTCCGGGTCGTCAATGCCGCCGATCTGCACCATCTGTGCCCCGGCAGCGGCGCAGACACATTTGCCGTCCAGCACCACCGCACCGCAGGCTGTCAGCAGTTCTTTGACCACAGCCAGCCGCCCGGTGCGGTGCTCGTGATTGCCCGAGGCGTAATATACCGGCCAGCGGTCGGCCAGCTTTTTTACCGTGAGCAGGGCACGCCACTCCTCCATCCGGGGCTCATCATCCACAATATCGCCGCACATGACCACCAGATCCGGTTTCTGCGCAGCCACCGCCGCCACCAACTGTTCCTGGTTTTTCCCGTACCGGCAGGCGTGAAGGTCGGTAAGTACTGCCAGGCGAATGGGACCATCCACCTTTTCACTTTCCACTGTATAGTGCCGCACCGCCAAGCGAACATCCAAGGCTGCCAGCAGGATACCGGCAGTTGCACTCCCTGCGGTCAGCAACGCCGCTGTTCTTTTTTTCATCGGTTCCCTCCTTTTGTATATCTGCCGCCATCCCGGTCATACTGAAGGTATCGTGATCTCCGGGAGGTCGTTTCATGGTCATTGCCTTTTTACGCACAATCATTCTTTATGCCTTTATTATTGCCGGTATCCGGCTTATGGGCAAGCGGCAGGTGGGTGAGCTGGAGCCCTCCGAGCTGGTGTTGGCCCTGCTCATCGCCGATCTGGCTGCCGTTCCCATGCAGGACTTCGGCATTCCCCTGCTCACCGGCCTCATCCCCATCCTCACCCTGCTGTGCATCACCATGGCCCTGTCGGTGCTCACCATGAAGAGCATCAATTTCCGGGCGGTGCTCTGCGGCCGTCCCAGCATCATCGTGGAAAACGGGAAACTGCGCCAGGGCGAGATGAAGCGCAACCGCTTCACTTTGGATGAACTGATGGAGGAACTGCGGATGAAGGGGGTTACCGACCTTTCCACCGTCAAGTATGCCATTCTGGAGACCAACGGCCAGCTGTCCGTTCTCCCCTTCGCCGCCCAGAAGCCGCCCACCGCTCAGGACCTGGATCTGCACCTGCCGGAACCGGGGCTGCCGGTGGTCATGATCAACGACGGACGGGTCATCACCCGCAATCTCCATAGCCGGGGCCTGGACGAGGTGTGGCTGGACAAGCAACTTCAGCAGCACCATGTGAAACGGACCCAGGACGTGTTTCTGCTGACGGTGGATGAGACCAACAAGGTCTGCGTCATTGAAAAGGAGGCGGTCCGGTGAAGCGGCTGTGGATCGCCCTGGCACTGCTGGCTGCCCTGCTGTGCGGCACCCTGCTCCATACCTGGTCCCTGCGGGGCTTTACCCAGGGTCTGTCCGACGCTCTGGATGAAGCTCAGACCCTGGCCCGGGCCGACCGCTGGGAGGATGCTCGTTCCCTGACGGAAGAGGCCCTGCAAACCTGGCGGGAGCGGGATGTGTATCTCCACGTCCTGCTCCGCCACGCCGACACCGACCAGATCTACGCCGGCTTCCAGGAGACCCTGGCCCTGCTGGAGAGCCAAGAATACGGCGAATACGCCGCCGCCAACGCCCGACTGGTCACACAGATCGAACTGCTCAGCGAGGCGGAGCAGCTCACCTTAAAAAATGTCTTTTAAACGAAAGGGGGGCGCATCTGCCGCGCCCCCCCTGCAATCTCTCTTACTTGTTCCCCTCCATTTTATTTTCGTCATCTGTCCCAGCATTTTGTCACTTCCAAAACACATTCCTTGTACCCCCTTCCTCCCCCTATGACCC
>NZ_NFIL01000044.1:0-18615 GCF_002161755.1 Flavonifractor sp. An4
GTGCAGTTGGCAGACCGCACTCCTATTATAGCAAAGGGAGTTTTTTTATCTTTTTCATCGCCTTAGGCTTTTTTGAACCACTCGCCTAGCGAGTGGTTTTCTTTATACAAAAAAGGGCGCGCCGCACAGCGGCGCGCCCTTGGGGCGAGGTCAGTCATCACTGAGATAATAAGGCTTCATCAGGCTGGGCTGCTCGGTGGAGTCCTTCTGGCCGTTGGAGCGCAGCACAATCTCCGGCGGACGGCCGGCACGGCCTCTGCCGCCCCGTTTCTTCCGCTCACTCTTGGGCGCGGGGGCGGGGGACTGGGCTGCCGCCTGCTTCTTGCCCTGGGCCTTTGGCTGCTTCTGAGAAGCCTTCTCCTGAGGGGCCTGCTTCTCTTTGGCCTGTTTCTCCTTGGGCCGCTTTTCCTTCCGGTTGTCCTTCTTCTCAGGCCGGGGAGCGGGCTTCCGGGGGGCCAGCAGCCGGGCGGTGGCATCCATAATGATGTCGCTGGCCAGGGGATCGGGCCGGCGGAAATCCTCAAACGCCGGCTCGGGCGCGGCAGGGCGGGTGGGAGCGGTGGCTACCAGGGCCTCCTCCAGGGTGGCGCTGTTGCGTACCCCCCGCCTGGACTTCTTCTTTTTCTCCGGCTGGGCGGGGGCGGGCTGCTCCGCCGCCTCAGCCACCTTCTGGGCGGCCTTGGCCTTGCGCTCGGCAGCGGCGGCCTTGTTGGCGGCGTCCCGCTGGCGGCGCTTCTCCTTGGCGGCGGCCCGGGCCTCGGCGTCCTCCGGGTTGATAATCCGGCCCTTCTTATCCTTGGGCAGGGGCTCAAAGACCTCCATGGGCCAGGGGTGGTCCTCCACCACCGGGATGGCCTTGCCCAGCAGCTTCTGGATGCCCTTGAGCTCCTCCTTCTCATTGATGTCGCAGAAGGAGATGGCGGTGCCGCCGTGGCCCGCCCGGCCGGTACGGCCGATGCGGTGGACGTAGGTCTCAGGCACATCGGGCAGGTTATAGTTAAAGACGTGGCTCAGCTCCTCGATATCCAGGCCCCGGGCGGCGATATCTGTGGCCACCAGGGCGGTAACCTTGCCGCTCTTGAAGTCGGCCAGAGCCTGCTGCCGGGCGGTCTGGCTCTTGTTGCCGTGGATGGCGGCGGCAGCGATGCCAGCCTTCACCAGATCCCCGGCCACCTTGTTGGCGCCGTGCTTGGTGCGGGTGAACACCAGGGCATTCTTCACGTCGGGCTCCAGGATCAGGGAGGCCAGCAGCTTGGTCTTGTTGCCCCGGTCCACATAGTAGAGCTTCTGGTCGATGACCTCCACCGGGGAGGACACCGGGTCCACCGCCACCTTTACCGGATTCACCAGCAGGGAGTCCACCAGTCCCTGGACCTCCGGGGGCATGGTGGCGGAGAAGAAGAGGGTCTGCTTCTTCTTGGGCAGCCAGCCCAGAATGCGGCGGACATCGTGGATGAAGCCCATGTCCAGCATCCGGTCGGCCTCGTCCAGCACAAAGACCTCCAGCTTGGACAGGTCCACAAACTTCTGGTTGTACAGGTCGCCCAGGCGGCCGGGGGTGGCCACCAGGATGTCCACGCCCTTTTTCAGCTGCTCCACCTGGGGGTTCTGGCCCACGCCGCCGAAGATGACGGCGGAGCGGATGGGCAGGTGGCGGCTGTAGGCCACAATGTTCTCCTGGATCTGGAGGGCCAGCTCCCGGGTGGGGGTGAGGATGAGGGCCCGGATGCCCTTGCCCTTGCGGTCGCTGAGCCGCTGGAGGATGGGGGCAGCAAAGGCGCAGGTCTTGCCGGTGCCGGTCTGGGCGCAGCCCAGCACGTCCCGGCCTGCCAGAGCGGGGGGAATGGCTTTTTCCTGAATGGGGGAGGGGCGTTCATACCCCTGTTCGGCCAGCGCCTTCAGGATGGGCGCTTTCAGGCCGAGTTCCTGGAATGTCATGCGGTTCGTTCCTTTCCTCAGAAATGCCCCTTCCGCGCCGGGGGCACAAAAAATAAGACTGCCGCGCGGAGGCAGAAAAAACACGACGAAGCCCGCCGGCCAGCCGGCGGGCATTTCGTACATGATAGTTTACTGGAATATAGTATATCATTATTTCAAAAAAATACAAGGGGCGGTCAGCCCAGCCGGGCCACCACTGCCGCCACCGTCTGCTCCAGGGTGTTTCCCCCCGTCACATCCACCGTCAGGTCGGCGTATTTGCGGTACAGAGGCTCCCGGGCGGCGTACACGTCGGCCAGGGTCTGGCCGGGGGACATGGCAATGCCCCGGGTGGTGATGTTGCGGATGCGCCGCTCCAGCTCCTCCAGAGGCACATGGAGATACACCACCAGCCCCAGCTCCTTCAGGTGGCGGGCAGCCTCCTCCCGGCAAATTGCGCTGCCGCCGGGGGCAATGACGGTGCGGGTGCAGTCCAGATCCCGGATGACAGCCTCCTCCACATCCAAAAAGGCCTCCACACCCCGCTGGTCCAGGATGTCCTGGAGCAGGGCGCCCTCCCGCTGCTGGATGAGCAGATCGGCATCCACAAAGCGATAGCCCAGGGTCTTGGCCAGCAGCACCCCCACGGTGCTCTTGCCCGAGCCGGGCATTCCGATCAAGGTAACGTTTTGATACTCCACAGCGGGGTCATCCTTTCCCAATGTCATGATCTTTGCCAGTATATCAAATCTTTTGCCCGGTTGCAAGGAAAATAACCCCTTTTTCTGAACCTGGCGGTTTCCTATTTCCCCTCAAAAAAAGTGCTTGCAAAAATCGAACGTATGTTGTATACTGGGCACGAACAAAAGTTCTAATCCTGCGTCGGGAACTTTTTGCCGCTCTGCGCCGTCAGAAAAGTACAAGGGTCCTTAAAAAGTACGTTTTATAGGACACCTTATCCCGTATACTGGGATCAAACGCCGGAACAACAGGAGGGAAACGGTATGGAGACCATTTATCTGAATCTGGACGCCAGACGGATTACAGGATACGCAAACGAGTCGGACCAAAAGGCCTGCGTGGGTCAGGAGACGGTGTGCTATACCGTGCTGCCCCGGCGGAAGCCTGCCCGCCTGGAGGGAAAGGTGCTGGACTTTGAGGCCTGCCGCCGGGCCCTGGAAGGGGAGTCTGCGGCAGAAGAGATCCCGGAGGAGATTCCCGCGCCGGAGGAGGAGGCCCGGCCCCGCCGCCGGCTGGACCTGGCCCTGGCCGCCGATCTCATCGCGTCGGCAGGGATGCTTACCGCCGTGGCGGCGGTGGCGGTCCGGTTCTTCCTGGGGTAATCAAAAACAGAACGCAGGACATCCTTTGGATGTCCTGCGTTTTTGTTGTGGTTATGGAATCCACAAAACCGGCCCTTCGGGTCGGCGGCGCTTTTGCGCCGTTCGAGCGTTTTGGCCTTTGGGCCAAAACCTCGGCGCAGGCGGAATTCATTTCCGCCGAGCATTTCAAATTCTCACGGAATCCAGAAAAAGAAAGAGACAGGACATATGTCCTGTCTCTTTCTTTTTCTGGAGCAGGTGACGAGGCTCGAACTCGCTACCTCCACCTTGGCAAGGTGGCGCTCTACCAGATGAGCTACACCTGCAAGCGACGGATGTTATTATAGCAATCCGTGCTTCCAATGTCAAGGGAATTTTTCGATTTTTTTATTTTTTCTTTTCAGGCCTCCTGGTCTGTCCACTGATAGCCCATTTCAGCCATTTGGGCCGCCGTCCAGGTCTTGCCGGTGCTGCGGCTCAGATCCACCCACACGGTCTGTCCGTTGCGGTCCACCTGGTTGAAGAAGTGGGGCTGACCCTGCAGGGTACCCTCTATGATCTGACCCTTCAGCCCCAGGCCGTCGCACAGCAGCTGGAAGGCTAAGGCCAGTCCCTCATCATTGGCCCCCTGACCCACCAGCGCGTCCCAGGCGGTGGCACCGCCGGTCTCCAGGTCCACCTTCACCACGTTGGGCAGCGTCCCCATCAGCAGGTCCAGCCGCCGGCTGGCGATCTGGTGCTGGATGGGGGTGAGGATGGCCGCCGACTGCTCCTGGAGCTGCTGGCGCTTCCGCTGGAGGGCTGTGGGCTCCTCCGGGTAGTCCAGCAGGATCTCCACAATGCGCTGGGTGCCGGCGTCGGTTTTGGGATAGAGCTCCACCGAGCACTCCGGCATCCCCAGCGCGGCGGCGGGGGTGTCGTAGTAGGCCTGCCGCACCTGCTCCTCCACCGCGGCGGCGTCCCCGGTGAAGTAGCCCACCCGCAGGGCCAGCTCGGTCTTGAAGGCCGACAGGGCCTGGACCGCCTCCTCCCGGATGGCGCTGGTACCGGTGATGTTCACCAGGCTGCCCACCTGCTCGGGGGAACGGCGGTAAGAGATGGTGATGGTGGCCTCATAGGTGGTGATGATGGTGGTATAGTCGTTCTTGATGAAGTCCACCGCATAGGCCCCCAGGGGGTCGTCCTTGGCTACCTCCAGGCAGGCCCGGTTCAGGTCGGCCTCCACGTCGCCGTTATAGTCGGTGATCTGGATAACGCCCTCTTCTACCCCCTGGGAGACAAAAAACAGTATGCCGTTGACCAGCTCGGAATAGGTGCTGGCCTTGATGGTAGACTCATTTTCCCCCAGAACAGGATGCTCGGCGTGGGGCTCCACCACCGTATAGGCCTGCCCCGACAGGGAGCACCCGCCCAGCAGCAGGGCCAGGCTCAGGGCCAGGGCCGGTATGCACTTTTTCACAGGCCCCGCCCCCTTTCTTTCCTCAAAAGCCCAGGTCCTCGTCAATCAGTACCACCTCGGTACGTCCGATGCCGTTGGATGCCTGCCACAGCACCGTCATGCCCCGGCACAGCCGCTCGGGGCTGTTGCAGTCGTAGCACTTGTCCCCCTTGACGGCGCAGGGGGTCTTACGCTGGAGGCGGATGGCGTTTTTGGGGGAGGCCACGTTGCGGGCCCGCCATACCGCGCCGTCGTAATCGGGGGCCAGTTTGTTGCGGCCCACCACCAGATAGAGTTCCTCATGGCCGAACACGGTGGAGGCAATGCGGTTGCCCACCCCGTCGATGTTCACCATCTCGCCGGTCTCCGCCAGGCCGTTCACCGAGCACAGGTAGACCTGGGTGAAGGCGGCATCCTCCTTGCGGCTGCCCTCCCAGTGGGAGACCACGGTGTTGTGGGTCTTGAGCCGGTCCAGAAGGCCCATCTCCCGGACGGTCACCGAACCGCCGATGCCGATGGTCTTGCCGTCCAGCTTGCCGTCCAGATAGCCGGCGGCCTCCGCCGCCGTGGCAAAGCAGGACACGGCGTAGCCCCGCTTCTCCAGGTTGGCTTTTACCTTGGTGAAATCCGTCATGGAAACCCTTCCTTTCTCTGTGGGCTGGGATCAAATGTCGTCCTTGCTGTAGGTGCGGAAGCCCTCGCCCAGTACGTCGTGGGCGTCGCACACAATGAGGAAGGAGTGGGGATCAATCTCGTTGACCTTCTCCTTCAGGGGCACGATCTCCTTCTGCTTGAAGGCCACCATCAGTACCTTTTTCTCATTGCCGGAGTAGACTCCCTCGCCGTGGAGGAGGGTTGCTCCCCGGTCCATGGCGATGATGGCGTCGGCGATCTCCCGGTAGGAGTCGCTGATGATATAGGCCACCTTGGAGCTGTCCAGGCCGTACAGAACGGTGTCCATCACCTTGGTGGTGATATAGAGGGACACAATGCCGTACAGGGCGCTCTCCACCTTGCCGAAGGCGATGGCGGCCAGCACGATGACAATAAAGTCAGGGATAAGCACCAGGGTGCCCATGGGCAGCCAGGCAAACTTCAGCTTGAGCAGCCGGGCGATCAGGTCGGTGCCGCCGGTGGTAGCCCCCTTGGCGAACACCAGACCGATGCCGGCCCCCAGCAGGGCCCCACCAAAGATGGCCGCCAGCATGGTATCCATGGGCGGGAACTGATAGATCATATCCATCACGTCGATGGCAAAGGAGCTGAAGGTCATGGCGTACAGGGAGGACACCAGCAGGTGCCCACCGATGAACTTCCACCCCAGGAAGAAGAGGGGCACATTCATCACAAACACCGTGGTGCCCACCGGCAGGACGGGGATCAGGGCGTTGAGCACCTGGCCCAGGCCGGTGAGGCCGCCCATGGCCACCAGGTTGGGGGCGTAGAAAATGTTGTACGCCAGGGCGTAGAGCAGGGAGCCCAGGGTAATGACCGCATAGCTTTTCACATAATAGCTGAGGGTGTGTTTCAACGGGTATTCCTCATTTCTCTTCCAGAATCACAGCAGGCTGATCTGTTCCTCGCCCCGGTCCTCCTCCTTGAGCAGGGCGCCCGCCACCGGCAGGGACCGTGCCCGGTACCGGGCGGCGTTGACAATGGTGGTATCCGCCAGCGGCACGGCCTTTTCCACCTTCCACTTGGGCTTGAGGGTCATGACGTTGACCCCCTGGGTGGAGCGGGTGGTCTTGGGGGTGAGGGCGGCGGTGTGGAACACCAGGCAGCGGCCCTCGGTGGAGGTGACTGCCACCTCCAGATCCTCCTTGATGTGGAGGGCGGCGGCCAGGGGGGACTTGTCGGAGTAGGCGCCGGTGAGCTTTCTCCGCTTGGTCTGAGTCTGGTAGGCAGCCACCTCTACCCGGGCTACCTTGCCGTTCTCAAAGAAGAAGAGGATATGGCCGGAGTAGTCGCTGGTCAGGCAGGCCCACACGAAGCTCTCGCCGGAGTCCATGCCCAGCTTGGTGGGCAAAAAGTCGCCCAGCACGCTGGCCTTGGCGTCGTCGAACTCGCTGAGGGGGACCTTGTAGCACTGCTGCCGGTCGGTAAACACCAATAGCATATCCCGGTTGTTCCCCTCCCAGTACAGGTAGGGGCCGTCCCCCTCCTTGTACTTCTGCTCGCTGCTCATGCGGAGAGACTGGGGGGTGATCTTCTTGAAGTAGCCCTCCCTGGAGCAGAACACATGGACAGGATAGTCGGGGGTCTCGTCCTCCTCTTCCACGGCGCCGGCGGCCTGATAGTCGTAGACGATCTCGGTGCGCCGGGGAGAGGCGTACTTCTTCTTCACCGCCGAGAGTTCCTGGGAAATAATCTTCTTGATACGGCCCGGGTTGTTGACGATGTCCTGGAGGTCGGCGATCTCCTCCTCCAGCCCGGCCACCTCTTCAATACGCTTGAGGATATACTCCTTGTTGATGTTGCGCAGCTTAATGTCGGCCACATATTCCGCCTGGATGTTGTCGATGCCGAAGCCGATCATCAGGTTGGGCACCACCTCGGCGTCCTCCTCGGTCTCCCGGATGATCTTGATGGCCCGGTCGATGTCCAGCAGGATCTTTTTCAGGCCTTTGAGCAGGTGGAGCTTCTCCTGCTTTTTCTTCATCACATAGTAGGTCCGGCGGCGCACACCGTCCATCCGCCAGCCGGTCCACTCCTCCAAAATCTCTCCCACGCCCATGACCCGGGGCATCCCGGCAATGAGGATATTGAAGTTGCAGGAGCAGGCGTCCTGGAGGGTGGTGGACTTGAACAGCTTGGCCATCAGCTTGTCCGGGTCGGTGCCCCGTTTCAGGTCAATGGTGATCTTCAGGCCGTTCAGGTCGGTCTCATCCCGCATATCGGCGATCTCTTTGATCTTGCCCGCCTTGATGAGCTCGGCCACCTTGTCCATGATGGCCTCCACCGTGGTAGTGTATGGGATTTCATACACCTCGATGAGATTTTCGCTCTTGAGGTAGCGCCACCGGGCCCGCACCTGGAAGGAGCCCCGGCCGGTGTCGTAGATCTGCCTTAAAGCAGCCTCGTCGTACAAAAGCTCGCCGCCGGTGGGGAAGTCGGGGGCCTTCAGGTACTCCATCAGGTTGACCTTGGGGTTTTTCAGATAGGCCGCCGTGGCGTCGCATACCTCGCCCAGATTGAAGCCGCACAGGTTGGAGGCCATACCCACGGCAATGCCCTGGTTGGCGCTCACCAGCACGTTGGGGAAGGTGGTAGGCAGCAGGGTGGGCTCTTTCATGGAGCCGTCGTAGTTGTCCACAAAGTCCACCGTGTCCTGGTCGATGTCCCGGAAGAGCTCGGCGCAGATGGGGTCCAGCCGCACCTCGGTGTAACGGCTGGCCGCCCAGGCCATGTCCCGGGAGTACACCTTACCGAAGTTGCCCTTGGAGTCCACCAGGGGGTGGAGCAGGGCCCCGTAGCCCCGGGAGAGGCGCACCATGGTGTCGTAGATGGCGGCGTCGCCGTGGGGGTTGAGTTTCATGGTCTGGCCCACCACGTTGGCGCTCTTGGTGCGGTTGCCGCCCAGCAGGTGCATCTGGTACATGGTGTACAGCAGCTTGCGGTGGGAGGGCTTGAACCCGTCGATCTCCGGGATGGCCCGGGAGACGATAACGCTCATGGCGTAGGGCATATAGTTGAGCTCCAGCGTCTCGGTGATGGGCTGCTCCAGCACCTCGGGCCGCAAGCCCATGACGTTGGGGTTGTTGACCTTCTTCGCCCCCTCCTGGGGGTCCTTTTTCTTTGCCAAATCGAATCATTCCTTTGTCAGTACAGACTGGCCGCTTTCAGTGGTTAGAATTATATCATTCCTTTGAAAAAAACGCAATTCATCGCCGTAAAGCGCCAAAACAAAGACCGGCGGCCTGCGCGTTGCGCAGGCCGCCGGAAGGGTTTACTCCATGACAGGAATGGTGACGTAGGTGCCGGTGCAGTCCACCGTAAAGTTGGTGACGGTCTCGGGCCAGTAGGTAACCTCCGGGTCCACGGAGTAGAGCACCAGGGCCAGCTGGTGGCCGGCCTCCACGGTGTAGTCCATGGGCTGGAGCTCCAGCTGGAAGGTGTAGAACTCGCCGGGAGTGACGGTGTCCACATTGTAGATGGAAGTGCGGTTCTGGATGTCCATCCAGCCACGGGTGATGATCTTGTGGTCGGTCTGGGTCAGGGCAAACTGCTGCAGGTCCTTGGCCGTCAGGCCGCCGCCCTGCCACACCGCGCCGCTCTCCAGGGTCTCGGTGGCCACAGCCTCACTGTACTGCTCCAGCATGACGGCCTTCATGCCGCCCTCGGGGGCCAGATCCACCAGCATGGCGCTGAGGATACCGGTGGGCTGGTCGGCGCTGGCCTTGATGGTGACGGTGGGAGTACCGTTGATGTGCAGGTCCTCCTCCACATCGAAGGTGAACACCCTGCTGGCGCTGGTGCTGCCGGAGATCACATCGTTCTCCCAGGCGTAGGCCATGTCGGTGCAGTACTCGATCCAGCCCTCGTCCACGTCAGCCAGAGAGGTGTCGAAGCTGGTGGCGGACAGGTCGCTGGAGAAGGCCGCCTGGCCCTCGCCGGCGTCAAAGCGCACGGTGGTGTCGCTGCCCCAGCTGTCATAGCTGGCCCAGCTCAGGTCGGTGTTGCTCTGGATGCGGACGTTGGCCTCGTCCTCGGCGCCGTTGTCCACCCCGTACAGGTAGTGGGCATACCAGCGGCCCAGGATGCCGTTCAGGTCCAGGCCGTCGATCTGGTCGGGAGTCATGTGGGCGCCCTGGTGGAGGACCAGCTTGGCCTCCTGACCGGCGGACCGGAAGGCGTCATACATCAGGTTAAACTGCTTGGGCCGCACGTTGAAGTCGTTAAGGCCGTGGATGATGAGGGCGGAGCAGTTCAGGTTCTCCGCGCCGTTGGTGTAGTTGCGCTCGTCCCAGAAGAAGTTGTAGTCGCCGGAGAGGGCGTCCTGCTCCTCCACCATGCCGCTGAGGTAGCGCTCATAGTCCAGCTGGATGGTGGAGTAGTCCGCCGGTTCCAGCTGGCGGGACATACAGTAGTCGGCCAGGATGTTGCAGTCGTCGCCGGGGTAGTACAGGCCGCCCGCCGCGGTGCCCTGGGAGCGGTAGTAGTCGTACCAGCTGGCGATGCCCGCCCGGGGCACGATGGTCTTGAGGCCCTCCACGCCGGTGGAGGCCACGGCGAAGGCGGTGGAACCGGCATAGGACTGGCCGCTCATGGCCACATTGCCGTTGGACCAGTCAGCCTTTACCTCAATACCGGAGGTCTTGTCGGTGTAGGCCTTCACGCTCTCGTCCCCGGCCAGCCACTGCACCACCGCGGCAAAGGCGGCGGTCTCATCAGCGCTGGCGCAGGTCTCAAAGCCGTCGGAGCCCAGGGTGCCCGGTCCAGCGCAGGACACATAGGCGTAGCCCCGCACCAGCCAGTAGTCATAGGAATCCACGTTCTCGGTGCTGGTCCACACATCGCCGCCGTCCCCGGCCTCGCCGGTGCCGGTGGCGGTCTGCCGGGTCAGCTGGGCCTCCTCGGTCTCAGCGGCAGTCCAGTCCCAGTCCTCCTTGGTCGTGGTGGTGGACTGCTGGGCCTGGGTGAGCTGGGCGTCCACGATGTGGGCGTTCCAGCTGTCCAGGTCATAGGCGTCGGTGCAGCCGGCGGAGTAGGGCCGGGCCTCAAAAATGGTGGCGGCCTTCATGCCCTCGTCGGTGGCGGCGGGGCGCTGGATCAGCACCTTGACCAGGTCCGCCTTGCCGTCGCTGTCGGTGTCCACGGGGGTCTCCACATACACCACTTCCCGGATGATGGTGTCATAGGGGAAGATGGGCTGGGCCTCGCCGTTGACGAACAGGGGCGCGGGGGTCTCGGCCTGGATGGTCTCCCGGTACTGAGCAGCCAGCTCCGCCATCTCCTTCAGGGAGCTTTCGGTCAGCACGTCCCCTCCGGCCAGAGTCAGGCTGTGGGCCAGGGCGCTGTAATCGTTGGGCCAGGCGCCGATCTGTTTGTCGCTCAGACCCGCCCAGCGCATCAGGGCGGTGGCCGCCTCCAGCGGGGTGGCGGTACGCTGGGGCTGGAAGGCTCCGCCGCCGCTGCCCTGCATCAGGCCCTTGTCCTGGAGCAGATTGGCGGCGCCCTGACAGGCCGCGTCATCCGCCACGTCGGTGTAGACGCTGGGCTGGGCCTCGTAGGTCTCCAGCTCCTGGGTGTAGCCGCACAGCTCCACCAGCTGCTGGGCCAGCTCCCCCCGGGTCAGCCCCTGGTCAGCGGCAAAAGCGGGGGTGAGCAGGCTCCCGCAGAGCGCCAGGGTAAGACCACAAGAAAGCAATTTCCTCAAGATGATCCCTCCTGATCCATATTTTGTATTCTTTCGAATACGATGCGGGTAAATTATAGCAAACAGCGGTTATTTTTACAAGAATATACAGGCCGGGATCTGAAAAAGATCCCGGCCTGTATCCGTTACGAAATATCCGCCAGTTCCAGATATTTATATCCATTTTCTGCAATGTGGTCTTTCCGCCCCTGGAGGTTATCCCCCAGCAGCAGGTCAAAGACCCGGGCGGTGTTTTCCACATCCTCAGGCATGACCTTGATAAGCCGCCGTGTCTCGGGATTCATGGTGGTGAGCCACATCATATCGGGCTCGTTTTCTCCCAGACCTTTGGAGCGGTTAATGGAGCACTTTTTACCCGAAAGCTCGCCGTTCACAATGTCGTTCTTCTCGGCGTCGGAGTAGGCGAACCAGGTCTTTTCCTTATAATTGATCTCATACAGGGGGGATTCCGCGATATACACATAGCCCCGCTGGATGAGGGTGGGGGTAAGGCGGTAGAGCATGGTCAAGATCAGGGTGCGGATCTGGAAGCCGTCCACGTCGGCATCGGTACAGATGACGATCTTGTTCCACCGCAGGTTCATGAGGTCGAAGGCGGCCAGATCCTTGGCGTGCTTGTCGTGAACCTCCACGCCGCAGCCCAGCACCTTCAGCAGATCGGTGATGATCTCGCTCTTGAAGATCTTGGCATAGTCGGCCTTGAGGCAATTCAAAATCTTGCCCCGGACGGGCATGATGCCCTGGAACTCGGCGTCCCGGCTCAGCTTGACGCTGCCCAGAGCGGAATCGCCCTCCACGATATACAGCTCCCGGCGGGTGGTGTCCTTGGTGCGGCAGTCCACAAACTTCTGCACCCGGTTGGAGATATCCACATTGCCGGACAGCTTCTTCTTGATGTTCAGCCGGGTGCGCTCGGCGTTCTCACGGGAGCGCTTGTTGATGAGCACCTGCTCGCCGATCTTGGCGGCGTCGAAGGGGTTCTCGATGAAGTAGACCTCCAGCTGGGAGCGGAGGAACTCGGTCATGGCCTCCTGGACAAACTTGTTGGTGATGGCCTTCTTGGTCTGGTTCTCGTAGGAGGTCTGGGTGGAGAAGTTGTTGCTCACCAGCACCAGGCAGTCCTCCACGTCAGCCCAGGTCAGCTTGCTCTCGTTTTTCTGGTACTTACCCTGGGACTTGAGCCAGGCGTCGATACCGTTGACAAAAGCGGACTTCACCGCCTTCTCGGGGGAGCCGCCATGCTCCAGCCAGGAGGAGTTGTGGTAGTGCTCGATGACCTGTACCGTGTTGGAGAAGCAGAAGGACACGGAGAGCTTCACCTTGTACTCGTCCTTGTCCGCCCGGTCACGGCCCCGGCGCTCGGTCTGCCAGAACACCGGCTGGGTCAGGGGGTTGTCCCCCGCCAGCTCCTTCACATAGTCCTGGATGCCGTTTTCGTACTTGAAGTCGGTGGTCTCGAACTTGCCCCCCACCTGATTGCGGAACCGGAAGGTAATACCGGCGTTGACCACCGCCTGCCGCTTGAGCACGTCCAGATAGTACTCCACGGGGATGTCGATGTCGGTGAATACGTCCAGGTCGGGCAGCCAGCGGAACCTGGAGCCGGTCTTTTTGCCGCTGTAGGGCTCCTTTTTCAGGCCGCCCACGTTCTCACCCTTCTCAAAGTGGAGGGTGTACTCGAAGCCATCCCGGTGGATCACCGCGTCAAAGTAGCGGCTGGCATACTGGGTGGCGCAGGAGCCCAGGCCGTTGAGGCCCAGGGAGTACTCGTAGTTGTCGCCGGAGTTGTTGTTGTACTTGCCGCCGGCGTACAGCTCGCAGAATACCAGCTCCCAGTTAAACTTCTGCTCCTTCTCGTTCCAGTCCACCGGGCAGCCCCGGCCGAAGTCCTCCACCTCGATGGACTTGTCCTCATACCGGGTGACAGTAATGAGATTACCGTGGCCCTCCCGGGCCTCGTCGATGGCGTTGGACAGGATCTCAAACACCGCGTGCTCGCAGCCCTCCAGCCCGTCGGAGCCGAAGATGACTGCCGGGCGCTTGCGGACTCGATCCGCCCCCTTCAGGGAGGAAATGGAGTCATTGCCGTAACTTTTTGGGGAAGAACTTCTTGCCATGGGCCTCTCCTCATATCGTAAAACTGCCGGCCCTCAGAGCCGGCGCAAAAGATGCGCATACGTTATTATATTACCCTATTCCCGCCTAAAGTGTCAAGAAAGGCCGGACCACGGCAATCCGTGGTCCGGCCCTGTTGCTCACGCAGCCATGTCCTCCAGTTCGGCCAGCGCCTCCCCCTGGGAGTCGGCGGAAAACCGGAAGCGTCCGGCGGCGTCGTATACCTCAATGTGTCCGTTTACATAGCGAAGTTCAAATTCCATGGTTCAGCGCTCCTTTCCTGTATCGTTGGGTACAGGATACCAGAGCAGCTGTCCAATAAAACGGACTATTCTTTCAGGTCAGCCTTAAATTGTTCCCACGCCTCCGGGTTTCGAACATAATAAAGGGGACATTCCTTGCCGGTGACATCGTAGTGCCGGATGACCTGGTCGGTGTCCAGGTGGTACTCATCCATAAGCCAGCGGACCAGCTTGATAAGGGAGTCGTAGGTGGCCTGAGTGAAGGCCCCGGTGTCGTCGGGGTGGCAGCACTCGATGGAGATGGTGTCCACGTTCCGGGGGCCGGTACAGTAGGCGATCTCGTCCAGGGGCACGTTGCAGATGATCTCCCCGTCCAGGCCGATGAGGAAATGGCTGGAGGCGTAGGTCTCTCCGGTGGTGGCCAGGTTTCGGAAGTAGCTGTTGTTCTGCTGGGCGGTGGTGCCCGGGTTGCCCACATAGTGGACCACCACGCCGTTGACCTCCTCCAGGGGCTCGCCGGGCCGGGAATAGGGATTGATGGGGAGCAGCTCCTCGGTGATCCAGTCGGGCAGATCGCCGGAGGGCTGGGGGGCGGAGAAGGCCAGCCGCCAGATCAGAAAGGCCGCTCCAATCAGCACAAGAATGATAAGGGCAGGCAGCAGAGGGGAACGGCGGCGTTTTTTCACACGGGTGGGCATGGGCTTGTCCCTCCTTTTGGGGCTGAAACGCAGAAACACAGGCCCGCCGCCTGTTGCGGGCCTGTGTTTCCAAGATCTGAAAAAGAGAGGAAAGAGAGGAGTGGTATGTCTCAACCACGGTTCTTATCTTAGACTCTCCCTGTGAACCCGTTTTGAACCGGATATGAACGTTTTGTAAAGGCTGATCCTGGTTATTCCGCCAGGGTGCGGGCCACGTCGGCCAGGTAGTTCTGCTCCAGCTCCTCGATCTTGCCGGCGTCGCAGGCGGCGGCCACGGCGGGATCGATGGGCAGACGGGCCAGCACCTTCAGGCCCAGACCGGCGGCCACCTGGTCGATGTGGCTCTCGCCGAAGATGGCGTGGCGCTTGCCGCAGTCGGGGCACTGGAAGTAGGAGTAGTTCTCCACCAGGCCCAGCACGGGGATGTGCATCATCTCGGCCATCTTGACGGCCTTGGTGACGATCATGCTCACCAGATCCTGGGGAGAGGTGACCACCACGATGCCGTCGATGGGCAGGGACTGGAACACAGTCAGGGGCACGTCGCCGGTTCCGGGAGGCATATCCACGAACATATAGTCCACGTCCCCCCAGATCACGTCGGTCCAGAACTGCTTGACGGTGCCGGCGATGACGGGGCCCCGCCAGATCACGGGGTCGGTCTCATGCTCGGTGAGCAGGTTGAGGCTCATGATGCCGATGCCGGTCTTGGTCTCAGCGGGGTAGATGCCCAGCTCGCTGCCCTCGGCCCGGGTGTGGATGCCGAAGGCGGCGGGGATGGAGGGGCCGGTGATGTCGGCGTCCAGCACGGCCACCTTCTTGCCCATGCGGCGCATAGCCACCGACAGGGAGGAGGTCACCAGGCTCTTGCCCACGCCGCCCTTGCCGCTGACCACGGCAATGACCTTGCCGATGTGGGACAGGCCGTTGGCAGGGACGTGGAGATCCTGAGGGGCAGTGCGCTCGCCGCAGCTCTCGCCGCAGGAGGAACAGTTGTGGGTGCATTCAGACATGGTATTTTTCCTTCTTTCCTATGTTGTTACCAGAGATTTCAGTAAAAATAAGTCCGCAGGCGAATTCATTTCGCCGCAGGACACCGCTGCTTGCTCCGCCACCGGCGGGCAACCACCCGCGGGTGCGCGGGTGAGGGGGGTATCAGCCCTGCTGTGCCGCCTGCGGCGCGGCGGGGCTGTATCCAGGGGGGACTGGTCCCCCCTGGACATGATCAGTAACTGTATGTTCCGCCGCCGATGAACTCCCGGATGAGGGACTCGGGGGGCACCAGGGCCGGGTCCACCGGCTCAAAATACCGGAAGGCGTCCACCAGATCGTGGAACTCATGACAGCGGGGGTTGTCGGCGGGGATCTGTGCCACCGCTTCTCTCAAAGCGTGAGCGTAGTTGGCAAACACCGGCACCTCATAGGGCAGGGAGGAGTCGATGATGATATTGGCCCGGTTCTTAAAGGGGGAGATGTACGTCTTCTCGCCCCGGCGCACATTATACCACATCAAAAGGGTTTCCAAAAGGTCTGTGCCCCGGAAATTATAGTCACGGACCGCCCGGCGGGAAATGCGCATCCAGGTGCCCTTGAACCGCAGCTCCTCCCCCTCCAGCACGTTGGAGCGGGCGGAGATGTACAGGCCGGTGGCCTCGGGGTGGCGGCCGAAGATGTCGTCGTTGAGGGCGTGGATGCCTTCAAAGATGGCGATCTCGTTTTTGTCCAGCTTCAGGAAGGTGCCCCGGCTGTCGTTGCGCATCTGCCGGGCAAACTCATACTTGGGTACCACCACCCACTCACCCCGGGACAGCCGGGAGAAGGTCTCATCCAGCAGGTCCAGGTCCAGCAGCACCGGAGACTCGTAGTCGATGTCCCCCTCGGGGGTGCGGGGGGCGGTCTTGCGGTTGAGGGTTTTATAGTAGTTGTCCATGGAGATGGTGTGGGTATTCACACCCCGGCGCTCCAGCTCCTGCTCCAGCTTGAGGGCAGTGGTGGTCTTGCCCGAGCCGGAGGGGCCGGACAGCAGCACGATGGGGCTCTCCTTCATCCGCTCCAGAATGCGGTCCACCGCCGACGCAATGCGGCTTTGATAGGCGGCGTCGCAGGCCTCCAGAAATCCCTTGGGGTCGGTGCGGATGCTCTCGTTGATCTCTTGCAGCTGATAGGGCATAACGGACCTCCTTACAGGGCGCCGTGAAAGCGGGCCACCCGCTCCTTTCCGGCGCAGACGGCGTCGATCTTCTCGATATACTCCTTGGGATACTTGGGGTTGGCCACCCGCTCGATGTAGCCGGTGGCCGGGTTGACCAGCTTGGTCACCCCGCCGCCTCCCAGGGAGACGATGGTGTGCAGCTCCTCCATCATGCAGATGTTGTACAGGCTCTCGGTGCCCGGCAGGCACCAGCCCACGTTCTCAAAGGAGCCGGACATATACTTCTGACGGTAGAGGTAATAGGGGATCTGCCCCGCCGTACGCAGGGCGGACCAGGCGTACTCCAGCATGGCGGCCACCTCTTCATCGGCGGGTACGCCGCTCCCCTCCTCCATCAGCCGGGAGCCCTTCTTCATGGCCAGGGTGTGGACGGTAATGTTCTCCGGCGCCATAGCCAGCACCTGGTCCAGGGAGGACCGGAAGCCGTCCACGCTGTCGGCGGGCAGACCGGCGATGAGATCCATGTTGACGCAGGGGATGCCGCTGTCCCGGGCCATGGCGTAGGCCCTGCGGATGTCCTCGGCCCGATGGGCCCGGCCCATGGCGGTGAGCACATGGTCCTGCATGGTCTGGGGATTCACCGACACCCGGCCGCAGCCCCGGCGGAAGAGGACCTCCAGCTTTTCCCGGGTAATGGTGTCGGGCCGTCCCGCCTCCACGGTGTACTCGGTGCAGGCGGACAGGTCGATGGAATCGGCGATCTCCCCCATAAGCCGGTCCAGCTGGGGGGCCGACAGGGTGGTGGGGGTGCCGCCGCCGAAGTAGACGGTGCGTACCTTTAACCCCGCCCCCGCCAGCATCTGGCCGGTGGCCTTGATTTCCCGGGAAAGGCAGTCCAGGAAGGGGTCGATGAGCTTGAGGGCACGGCCCACGTCGGCGGACACAAAGGAGCAGTAGGCACACCGGGTGGGGCAGAAGGGAATGCCCACATAGAGGGACACCTCCTCGGGCCGCAGGCTCCGCTGGGCGTCCAGGCTGGCTCGGGCGCAGTCCATGGCCAGCTGCCGCCGCAGGGGAGATACCCGGTAGATGTCTTTGAGCACCTTCTCCGCCTGGGCGGGGGTGGCGCCGGCCAGCATGGCCTTGGTGGGGATCTTCACCGGCCGCACGCCGGTCAACGCCCCCCAGGGGGGCTCGTTCCCCCGGGCGGCCACCCCGGCATCGTAAAAGGCCAGCTTCAGGATCCGCTGGAGGGCCCGGCTTGTGGGGAGCTCACCGGTGAGCTCTTCCAGTTTACACCGGCGGCTTGCCCCATATGACTGACCGTGGTAAGTCAGCCTGGCGGTGGCGGTGGCCCACAGCTCCCCCCAGCTCAGGGAGAGCACCAGATGGTCCTCTCCGGCAGCGGGGGGCTGGTCGTCGTATTCCGGCCGCTGGTCGGGGAAGAGGGTCAATAACATCTGTTCAGCGGCGTATTTGTAGTCGTGGCCGCGGAGGTAGAGTTTCATAGCGGAATGATCCTTTCCGGGGAAATCAGATTACCCCATGGCCTCCTGCATATAGTAGTTGCTCTTCCGCTCGGCCTCCAGGGTGGACAGATCCATGTGGCCGGGGAGGACGTGGAAGTCCCCGGGCAGCTTGGCCAACCGGGCCAGGGAGGCCATAATCTCCTCATAGCTGCCGCCGGGCAGGTCGGTGCGGCCCATGGAGCCCTGGAACAGGGTATCGCCGGTGAAGAGGGCCTCCCCCGCCATCAGGCACACCCCGCCGGGGGTGTGGCCGGGGGTGTGGAGCACCTGCACGTCGATGCCCCCCACCTTCACCAAATCGCCGTCGTCATAGGGGGTGGGCTCGGTGCCCAGCGGGGGAAACACCGGGCTGCCCAGCCGGGCGGCGTCGTCGGGATGGAGGTACACGGGGATGCCCGGCAACGCCTTGAGCAGCCCGGCCACGCCGGTGGTGTGGTCATAGTGGGCGTGGGTCAGCAGGATGGACTGGATCTCCACCCCATCCTCCCTGGCCTGGGCCAGGATGCGGCCGGCCTCGTCGCCGGGGTCCACCACGGCGGCGGTATGGGTATCCTCGTCCTCCAGCAGATAGCAGTTGGTGCCGATGGGCCCCACCTGTAAAACACGAATTTTCATGGGATGTCTGCCCCCTTCTTTACATGGTATCGGTGTCCAGCAGAATGGTCACAGGACCGTCATTCTGGCTATAAACCTGCATATCAGCGCCGAATCCCCCACAGGGCCACGGCCCTGCGGGGACCCCGCATCTTTTGATCTGCTCGGGCGGAGTGAATCCGCCCGGCATCGAGGTTTTGCCTGTGGCAAAACGCTCGGACGCGCAAAGCGC
>NZ_NFIL01000045.1:0-17216 GCF_002161755.1 Flavonifractor sp. An4
GTCCTTGGAGGTGAGCATCAGGCCAAGACGCTCTCATTCTAACAGCTTTGGCAACGATGCGGAAAAAAACACGGCTGGCTGCCGTGCCTTGAACCGTAAATATATTGTAATAGGAGGAGTGGAGTATGCCCAATATCCCCATCGTTCCCATTATTATCATTATTCTGGCTGTGCTCATTATCCTGCTGCTGGCCGCCAACCTGAAAATCGTCCAGCAGTCCAAGGCCTATGTCATTGAGCGTATGGGCGCCTTCCACTCCGTGTGGGGCGTGGGCGTCCACTTCAAGCTGCCCTTCGTGGAACGGGTGGCCAAGGTGGTCTCCCTCAAGGAGCAGGTGGTGGATTTTGCCCCTCAGCCCGTCATCACCAAGGACAACGTGACCATGCAGATTGACACGGTGCTCTACTTCCAGATCACCGACGCCAAGCTGTATACCTACGGCGTGGAGCACCCCATGAGTGCCATTGAAAACTTGACCGCCACCACCCTGCGCAACATCATCGGCGAGCTGGAGCTGGACCAGTCCCTCACCAGCCGGGACATCATCAACTCCAAGATGCGCTCCATCCTGGACGAGGCCACCGACCCCTGGGGCATCAAGGTCAACCGGGTGGAGCTGAAGAACATTATCCCGCCCAGAGAGATCCAGGACGCCATGGAGAAGCAGATGAAGGCCGAGCGGGAGCGCCGGGAATCCATCCTCCAGGCCGAGGGCCAGAAGCAGTCTCAGATCCTGGTGGCTGAGGGCGAGAAGCAGTCCCTCATCCTCCGGGCCGACGCCGCCAAGCAGGCCGCCATCATGAAGGCCGAGGGTGAGGCCGAGGCCATCCTGAAAGTGCAGCAGGCCACCGCTGAGGCCCTGAAGCTCCTCAACGAGGCCAGCCCCACCGACCAGGTGCTGAAGATCAAGGCCCTGGAGGCCTTCCAGGCCGCCGCCAACGGCCAGGCCACCAAACTCATCATCCCCAGCGAGATCCAGGGGCTGGCGGGGCTGTGCGCCTCCGCCAAGGCGGTGTTTGAGTCCTCCGCCGATGCACCTAAGAAATCCTAATATCCCCTGCCATTCTAACGGCGCGCCGCAGTTTCGCAGCGCGCCGTTTTTTGTTCTTTTAAATTTTATGACATTCCATCACATTTACCTTGACAACTATCCTTGTCAGTGCTATGCTTATTTTGACAAGGATAGTTGTCATTTTGACGCAGATATTTGTCAAACCGGAGGTGTGACCATGCCGCTTTACAACCGGCTCAAGGAATACCGGGCCAAACTGGGGGTCAATCAGCAGGAGATGGGCCGCCTGGCGGGGGTATCCCGCCAGACCATCAGCCAGATTGAGCGGGGAGATTATTCCCCCTCCGTAACCCTGGCTCTCAAGCTGGCTAAACTCTGCGGGGTAACCGTGGAGGACATTTTTACCTATCAGGAGGATGAGCACGATGAATGACACAGTAAAGCGGGACAATCGCAGGTCCTTCCCTCTCTTTTTGCTGGTAATTCTGTTATCCGCCGCTCTGGGCGCTGTTGCGGGCTTTTTCAGCGCCATGGCGGCGGACCGGGGAACACTGGACCTAATCTGGGCCGGGCTTGACCGGCTGATGGAGGTCATCACCCCCTGGGCCATCCCGGTGTGCAGCGCTGTGCTGCTGATCCCCGGCTTTATCCTGTATCGCGCCGCCAAAAAGGGATATGCCGCCTGGGACCAGGAGTCGGATGATGCCTACCAGAAGATGGAGGACCAGCTGAGTTATGCCCTGCTGCTGAGCAGTCTGGTGGTACTGGCCAATCTGTTTTTTCTGGCGGCGGGCTTTCTCTACGCCGACATTCTGACCAACGCCCTGTGCTTCCTGGTATCCATGGGTCTCATGATGGTCCTTCAGCAGAAGGTGGTTGATCAGACCCGTCGGATGAATCCCGAAAAAAAGGGCAGCGTCTACGACGTGAACTTCCAAAAAAAGTGGCTGGAAAGCTGCGACGAACTGGAGCGGGCCCAGATCGGGCAGGCCTCCTTCCGCGCCTTCAAAGCTGCCAACGGAGCCTGTGCCGCCCTCTGGCTGGTGCTGATGCTTCTGAGTCTGGTGGCCGACATCGGCCTTCTGCCCATTCTGGTGGCAGTGCTGGTGTGGGGGGTACTCCAGGTGTCCTACACCCTTGAATGTATCCGCCTTAGCCACCGCGGTTCCAGATAAGCAACAGAACGGGACGCCCGCGGGCGTCCCGTTCTGCTTTAGTTGCACCAGGTAATGTTGTCGCTCTTTCGGTCCGGAGGTGCGGGGCGCTCCCCGGCGGCATAACCCAGGGCTACGCCGATCAGGGGCTCATAGCCCTCCGGCAGGCCCAGTCTGGCACGCAGAGCCGGGTCGCTGAAGGCAATCATGGGACCCATGAGGAAGCAGGAGCCCAGCCCCAGCTCGGTGGCGGCCAGCATCATATTCTCCGCCGCGCAGGACACATTGGCCATGTTGAAGCCCTTCTCATCGTTTCCCCCTGGGGCAGAGAGCACCACCAGAGCCGCCGCGCCATAGAGAGGGTGAAATCCATCCTGGGCGGCCAGCTGCTCCAGGAAAGGCACACCGGAGTGGGCCATTCCCTCCACCGCTGCGGTGTCCACGGCACTGATCTGCTCCGATCCCACAAACACACTCATATGGAACTGCCCGAAGATGGGCGCCTGATTGCCCGTGCGGAGCACCGCCTCCAGCTTCTCCCGCTCCACAGGCCGGGCCTCATAGGCACGGATACTCCGGCGGGTCTCGATCGCCTGCTGTACATTCATTGAGAAATACCCCTTTCTTTTTTCGTGCTTGTGGCTATAATTATAAATATCGTCTAAAAATGCGCAAGTACGCAATTTTTCTTTACTCAGTAAGAAAAAACTTAGTGAGGAGGGGTATTGATGGAGGGCTGTCCCGTCAAATTCGCCCTGGGACTGGTCAGCGGAAAGTGGAAGCTGCGCATCCTCTGGGAGCTGAACCAACAGGAGATCATCCGTTTTAACGAGCTTCAGCGCAGGCTTTCCGGCATTTCCAGCGTCATGCTCTCCAAATCCCTGGAGGAGCTGGAGCAGTGCAAGCTGGTCCACCGGGAGCAGTACCCGGAAATTCCGCCCAAGGTGGAATATTCTTTAACCGAGCTGGGCCGTTCCATTGACCCCGCCCTCCGGGCGCTGGGAGAATGGGGAACACACGCCTACGAGGAGATCCATGCCAACTAAATGCAAAAGAACCCCCGGAACCAGTGGTTCCGGGGGTTCTTTTGTAAAGAATATAATGGGTTATTTCTTTCTGGTAGGCGGGGGAACCACCGGCGAGTCGTGCTCGAAGGCGTCGAAGTAGTCCTCGTTCTGCAGCTCCGGTTTGCGGTGACGCACCGCCTCGGTGATGATGGGATAGAGCACAATGGCCAGCAGGCCGCCGGAAAAGCCGTTGTTGTAGAGGTTGAAGCCCTCCACCGGAGTGCCTGCCCGCAGCACCACCGAGGAGTGGAGAAATCCGGCCACAACACCGAAGGGCCAGCCGAAATAGCCCGAGATGGGCGCCAGAGTGGTACCGAAGAGCAGAGCCAGCTGCACCGCGCTGTCATTGATGTGCCAGTGCATACAAAAGCCGCCCAGCACCACGCCCAGCATAATGGGGATGATATTGCGGGCGTGCTTACCAAAGGCAGAGAAGCCCATGATGGTAAAGATGCCGCCCATAGTGGGACCGTTTAAATCGCCGCCGGTGGCCAGGATGAAGGTCATACCGATCAGTCCGTTAACACCTACGTTGATCAAAGTAGGGGCAGCGCCAAACATACGCAGGTAGTCACTGGGGGCCCGGCCGGTGGTGAGCAGCAGCCGGCGGTAACCGGCCCAGGCCGCCCAGATCGGCCGTCCGCTGAAAAACAGGCCCATAACAATCAGGATCAGGCACAGCCCGCCCAGGCAGATCCCCAACTGCAGATTGTAACCGGTGGCCCAATGGTGCGCCACATTGGGATCAGCCCCCAGTGAGGTCATCACCGGCACCATGATGGTGGCCAGCAGGCCGCAGGCAAAACCCATGTTGTACAGGTTCATACCGTTCTGGATCTTGTATGTATAGGCGGACAGAGGGGGCAGCACAAAGCCGATGATGGCGCCGATGAGAATAGCCCACCAGATGTTGCCCCAGCCGTTATCCAGGGCCACATAGCTGATCACCGGCGACAGCGAGGTTGCAAGCAGGGACACTGAGGCATACTTGCCAAATGGTTCCCGCCGGACCTTGGCATACAGGAAGGTGCCGAAGATGATGGGCCAGATATTGGCGATGTTCTTGCCGAAGAGGGCAAAGCCCGCCATCAGGCCGATCTCCACCAGCGTATAGCCGTTGAGAGGATCTTTGCTTAAGTGTAGGATTCCCAGACTGATGAGGGTGACCAGAGCAGCGTTGACAAAGGCCGCCCCGATGCCCGCGATCTTTACATAGTCGGTGATGAGGGCATCCTCCGTCTGTATGATCTTCCACAGGCCGGGCAGGATCTGGCTTGGATCCCCCAGGATCAGCCCGATGGCGATCAGGTAGGCGGCAAAGCAGATGGCGATAGGATAGATCTTGTGGTAGCGCATATGGTGTCCCCTTTCGGATGGCAGCCGTCTTACAGGCCGTCAAAATAGGCTCGGGTCTGTTCCGCGTTACGCATGACTTCTTGCTTGAGCTCCTCCAGGCTATCGAACTTCCGCTCTCCCCGCAGGCGCTTATAAAACTCCATCCGGACGCTCTGTCCGTACAAATTGCCGTTGAAATCCAGGATAAATCCTTCTACAGTGACCCGGTTGCCATCGTCCACCGTGGGACGTACCCCTATATTGGTCACCGCCAGGCGGCTGTCGCCGTTTTCAAACCACACTTTGGTAGCATATACCCCGTAGGCGGGCACCAGCACGCCGGGCTGGAACCGCAGATTCACCGTGGGAAAGCCCAGAGTGGACCCCAGCTTCTTACCGTGGGCCACGGTATCGGTGAGGGTATGAGGATGGCCCAAAAATTCGTTGGCCCGCTCCATCTCACCCTGGGCTACCAGGGTACGGATATAGGTGGAGGACACCGTGATGTCGTCCCGGCACACCTTGGGAATGATATCGCAGCCAATGCCCAGCTCCTGACACAGTGTCTGGAGCCGCTCCGGATTACCCTCTCCCTTATAGCCGAAGTGGAAATCGTGGCCGGCCACCAGATGGACCGCCCCATGCTCCTTCACCAGATAGTCGGTGACAAACTCCCGCCAGGGCATCTGCATCATCCGCTCGTCAAAGTGGGCTACGATCACGTCCCGGATCCCATAGTACCGCCGCATCAGCTCCGCCCGGTCCAGGGGCGAACTGAGCAGAGGAACTGCCGGGGTCTTGAGAATCAGGTTCTCCGGATGGGTATCAAAGGTGACCGCCGCCGGGACGGCTCCCAGTTCGGCCGCCTTCTCCCCCACCCGGCGCAGCAGGGCGCCGTGGCCCAGGTGAACGCCGTCAAAAAAGCCCAGGGCGATCACACGTTTTGTCTCTGTCCCGTTCACTGTCTCACACCTCGAAAAAACTTTTGATGGTAGCCATTACACCGCCAGCGCACCGGCCCAGCAGCAGGAATTCTCCATCAGGGCCGTACACCCTCCATGTACCGTCAGCCACGGCACAGGAAAAGGGACTGCCGTTTTTGGCCTTCTTCAGCACCTCCGCTCCGATGGTCACCGCCGGGTATTCCCCGAAACAGCCGTCCACCGGGATCAGCAGGGACGCCGGGTCGGTGGCAGCCTGGAGTTCCTCCAGAGTTACCGCCTGATCCAGAGTATATCCCGCCGCCTCGGTGCGCCGCAGGGCGGACATACAGCCGCCGCAGCCCAGCGCCTGCCCAATGTCATGGCACAGGGTACGGACATAAGTGCCCTTGGAGCAGCGCACCCGCAGATACCAGGTATCCTCCTCCTGAGGGAACCCAGCCGGGGCCTCCTCCAGCACCTCCAGCTCATAGATGGTCACCGGCCTGGGGGGCCGCTCCACCTCTTTGCCTGCACGGGCCAGCTCGTAGAGCTTTTTGCCATCCCGCTTGATGGCGGAATACATGGGCGGGATCTGGAGGATATCCCCACGGAAGGGCTCCAGGGCCGCTTTCAGGGTCTCCCGATCCACCTGGACCGGCCGCTGTTCCAGCACCTGACCGGTGGTATCCTGGGTATTTGTCATAACACCCAGTTTTAATCCGGCGATATATTCCTTTTTCCCCTCGGTGGCAAACTCCACCGCCCGGGTCGCCCGACCCACAAAGACAGGCAACACACCGGTAGCCATGGGGTCCAGGGTGCCGCCGTGGCCAATCCGCTTTTCGTGGAAGATCCCCCGCAGCTTGGCACAGATGTCCATGCTGGTCCACTCCTGGGGCTTGTCGATGATAATGACTCCGTTAGGCATTGCTTTCCACCTGCCGGATAGCGTCCAGGATGGCGGACTCCGCCTGCTCCAGCGTACCGTCCACGGTACAGCCCGCGGCGGCGGCGTGCCCGCCGCCCCCCAGCAGGGCGCACACACGGGTAGCGTTCAGTCCGCCGCTGGTGCGGACGGACAGCTTGCAGGCCCCGTCCTCCAGCTCCCGGATGGTGACGGAGGTCTCCACTCCCTCGATCTGGCCCAGGAAAGCGGCGATGTCCTCCATATCCTCCTCGGTAGCCCCGGCCTCATCCATCAGGGCCAGGGACACGGGGGCCACGGCCACCTTGCCGTCCTCATAGCGGTGCATCCGTTCCACAATGAGCCGTTCCACCTGGAGCCGGGCCCAGGTCTTGGTACGGAAGTGGCGCTTGTTCAGGGGGAATACATCAATTCCAGTGTCCATCAGGGCGGCGGCCACCCGGTGGGTATCCGCCGTGGTGTTGCTGTACTGGAAGCAGCCGGTGTCGGTGGATACCGCCACATACAGGGGAACCGCCGTCTCCTGGTTGATCTGCCCCAGTTCTTTCAGGATGTCGTAGATGATCTCGCCACAGGCGGCCCGCCCGGCGTCCAAGCAGGTCTCCTTGGCAAAAAATTCCTGAGAGGGATGGTGGTCAATGGCCAGATCGATTCCCCGCTCCAGCCAGGGCTGACCGGATGTGGTAAACAGGCCCCGGGCGGCGATGTCCACGCTGACCACTGTCTCCGGCTCATAGCCCTCGGGGGCCAGCAGGCCCTCCAGATAGGGGGTGAACAGATGGGTCTCTCCTGTACCGGGGCAGATATGGGCCGTCTTGCCCAGACCACGCAGGCCCCGGCACAGGGCGGCAGCACAGCCAATGGTATCTCCATCGGGCCGCTTGTGGGTGAGGATCAGGTAGCGGTCGTGGGCGCGTAGCCAGGCCGCAGCTTCGGTATAGGTCATGGAGCTCACTCCTCGCTGTCCAGATCGATGTGGGCGTTGGCCGGATTGGCAGGCTTAACTACCTCCGGGTCCCGCAGCATACTCAGAATGTGGGCGCCCTGACCGATGGAGTCATCCTCCACAAATTGCAGCTCAGGGGTATAGCGCAGCTTCAGGGCCGCACCCAGCTCCCGCCGCAGATAGCCCCCGGCGGATTTGAGGCCCTTGACCACCTCGCTCACGTCGCTCTTGTCCAGCACGCTGACATAGATCTTGGAATAGCGCAGGTCGGAGGTGGTATCCACGCCGGTGATGGACACCAGCCCGTGGACCCGGGGGTCCTTGACCGTGCGGATGAGAGTAGCGAGCTCCCGCTGGATCTCCTCGTTGATACGTCCAATACGATTACTTGCCATATTTTTCTCCTATTACGCAATACAGACCCGCCCCCTCCTCAAATGAATTGGGGACGGAACGGGTCTGATTTCATTTTTTATAATTATACTTCAATTTGCTCCATCAGGAAGGCCTCGATCACATCGCCGAATCCCAAACAATGCAACGCATTGTTTGGGAGCCCTGTCATTTTACCTGCTCGGGCGAAATGAATTCGCCCTGCGCCAAGGTTTTACCTGCGGTAAAACACTTGTACGGCGCAAGCACCGTCCCACCTGCGGCGGGGCCCCAAGGAGGGCGACTGGGAAAGCCTTCTCTGTTCATAGGTTAGATAATTACACTTCAATCTGCTCCATCAGGAAGGCCTCGATCACGTCGCCCTCCTTGATGTCCTGGAACTTCTCAAAGGTGATGCCGCACTCGTAGCCCTGAGCCACTTCCTTCACGCTGTCCTTGAAGCGCTGGAGAGAGGCGATGGAACCGTCGTAGATCACCACGTTGTCGCGCAGCAGGCGCATCTGGGCGCCGCGCTGCATCTTGCCGCCCGTGACGTAGCAGCCGGCCACCATGCCCACGCCGGTGATGCGGAACACGTTGCGCACCTCGGCCTGGCCCAGCTCCACTTCCTTGAACTTGGGAGCCAGCATACCCTTCATGGCGGTCTCGATCTCGTTGATGCAGTCGTAGATCACGCGGTACATCCGCATATCCACCTTGTTGCGGGCGGCGCTCTCCTTGGCGTTGGAGTCGGGACGGACGTTGAAGCCCACGATGATGGCGTTGGAGGTGGTAGCCAGCATAACGTCGCTCTCGTTGATGGCGCCCACCGCGCAGTGGATGACCCGCACCCGGACCTCGTCGTTGGAGATCTTCTCCAGGGAGGCCTTGACGGCTTCGGCGGAGCCCTGAACGTCGGCCTTGACGATGATGTTCAGGTCCTTCATCTCGCCCTGCTTGATCTGGCTGAACAGATCCTCCAGGCTCACCTTACCCACCGGGCTGGAAGCAGCCATCTTCTGATCGTGCTTGCGCTGCTCCACCAGCTCACGGGCCATACGCTCGTCGGCCACGGCGTGGAAGTCGTCGCCGGCGCCGGGCACCTCGCCCATACCAATGATCTCAACGGGCACGGAAGGACCGGCCTCGGTGAGCTTCTCGCCACGGGCGTTGGTCATGGCGCGGACACGGCCCACGGCGGTACCGGCAATGATGATGTCGCCCTGATGGAGGGTACCATTCTGCACCAGCAGAGTGGCCACAGGACCGCGGCCCTTGTCCAGACGGGCCTCGATGACAGCGCCGTGGGCGGAGCGGTTGGGATTGGCCTTCAGCTCCTGCATCTCGGCGGTCAGGTTGACCATCTCCAGCAGGTTGTCGATGCCCTCGCCGGTCTTGGCGGAGATGGGGCAGATGATGGTCTCGCCGCCCCACTCCTCAGGCACCAGCTCGTACTTGGTAAGCTGCTCCTTGATGCGCTCGGGGTTGGCCTCCGGCTTATCCATTTTATTGATGGCCACGATCACGGGGATCTTGGCGGCCTTGGCGTGATTGATGGACTCCACGGTCTGGGGCATGATGCCGTCGTCGGCAGCCACCACCAGGATGGCCACGTCGGTGATCATAGCACCGCGGGCACGCATGGCGGTGAAGGCCTCGTGGCCGGGGGTATCCAGGAAGGTAATGGGCTTGCCCTGGACCTCCACCTGATAGGCACCGATATGCTGGGTGATGCCGCCCGCCTCACCCGCCGCCACATGGGCGTTGCGGATATAGTCCAGCAGAGAGGTCTTGCCGTGGTCGACGTGGCCCATAACCACCACCACGGGGGCGCGGGGCAGCAGATCCTCTTCCTTATCCTCGGCAGTGTCGATGAGCCGTTCCTCGATGGTGACAATGATCTCCTTCTCCACCTTGCAGCCCAGCTCTTCAGCGATAATCGCAGCGGTATCGAAGTCGATGACGTCGGACAAGGAGGCCATGACGCCGTTCTTCATCAGGGTCTTGACCACCTCGGCGCCGGTCTTCTTCATGCGGGAGGCCAGCTCGCCCACACCGATCTCGTCGGGGATCTTGACGGTGAGGGGGGTCTTTTTGGCGATCTCCATCTGGAGCCGGCGCATCTTCTCCTGCTCCTCCTGGCGGCGCTTGTTGCCGCCCTGGAAGCCGCCCTTGCGCTGGTTGCGGCCCTGGAACTTCTGCTTGCCGGCCTGCATCTGCTTGGTCTTGCCGGCAGCCAGGTCCTCCAGACGCTGGTCGTACTTCTCCAGGTTCACGTTGCCGCTCTTGCGGGTGTCCACAACCTTCTTCTCAGGCACACGGGTCGTGGGCCGGCTGGGCTGCTGGACGGGCTGAGTCTTGGGCTGCTCCGCCTGAGCGGCGGGTTTATTGACAGGCGCGGTATGTTCCTTCACAGGCTTTCCACCCTTCTGGTTCTGCTGCTGAGCGGGAGCAGTGCGCTGCTTCTCCTTCCCGGCGGCAGGTGTTTCCTTGGCCGCGGCCTTGGGTTCCCGATACACGTCGGCGTAGATGCTCTCAATGCTCTCCACCTGATTGTGCTGGGTGAGATACTCGAAAATCAGAGACAGCTCCCGGTCGCCCAGAGGCTGCATATGGTTCTTCGGAGTCGTCGCGTATTTGGTCAGAATGTCGGTGATGTCCTTGGAGTTCTTGTTGAAATCCTTGGCCACCTCATGCACACGATATTTGTTGTTCAGCAAATAAAGCCACCTCCAACTGGTCGGCTTGCGCCAATAGGAAAACGCGGCGGGACCGCTGCGCTTTCTTATTGGAACAAGCCTGCTTGTTCCAATCTGTCCTCAGCCACTTCTTGTTCATGGCTGCTGCTTCTTGATGGTCAGTTTGCCCTTGGGGGCAAACGGTCTTGCCTGCTTTTTGACCGCGGGCGGATTCTCGGGCGCTTTGGCCGCCTTGGGAGGCGGAGCCCACGGCTTCTTGTTCTTCTTTTGCAGGTTCTTCTCATGGGCCCGCTGTTCCTTCTGCCGCTGAAGGGCCTTCCCTGCCTTGATTTTCAGCTCCTCCGCCGCGGCGGAGCAGTGCTCCGGATCGGCTTGAGCCAGCTTGGCAGCAATGGCGGCGGCCAGCCCCACGTCGGTGAGGGCCAGCATGGTGCAGGCAGAGCGGCCCACCGCACCGCCCAGGCCGCCCTTGGTGTAGGGCGTTGGCAAGTGGGGCACCTTGCCGATCTCGGCAAAGTGAGCGGCCCGGCGCAGGCTGTTGTCCGCGCCGTCACAGGCGGTGAGGATCAGCTTGGCCTGGTGGGCCCGGGCGACGGCGCCCACCGGCTCCTCGCCCACCTCCACACGGCCTGCCTTACGGGCGATGCCCAGCAGATGCAATACGCTATCCATCCTGATCGCCCTCCCGCATCTGCTGTTCCAGCGCCTCATATACCTCGTCGGGCATGGGGGCGGAGAAAGCCCGCTCCAGCGCCTTGGCCTTCCGGGCCCGCTTCAGGCAGGCCTCGTCGGGACATACATAGGCCCCCCGGCCCGGCTTCTTTCCCTTGAAATCCAGGGAGACTTCCCCCTCGGGGCTCTTCACCACCCGGATCAGCTCCTTCTTGGGCTTCATCTCCCGGCAGCCTACGCACTGACGCATGGGAATCTTCTTGGGCATCCTTCTGCCCCCCTTCCATCTTATTTGATCACTGAGGGATTACTCCTCGGTCTCGGCCTCGTCCTCGAGGATCACGTCCTCCTCGTCCTCCACTTCCTCGTCGGCGGGGGCGGAGGCGGGCTTGATGTCGATCTTCCAGCCGGTCAGCTTGGCGGCCAGGCGGGCGTTCTGGCCCTCCTTGCCGATGGCCAGGGACAGCTGATCGTCGGGCACCACCACGCGGCAGGTCTTGCCCTCCTCGTGGATGTCCACGCTGATGACATCGGCGGGGGACAGAGCGGCGGCGATGTACACGGCGGGGTCCTCAGACCACTTGACAATGTCCACCTTCTCGCCGCGGAGCTCCTCCACGATGTTGTTGACACGCTGGCCCCGGGGACCCACGCAGGCGCCGATGGGGTCCACGTTGGGATCGGCGGACCAGACAGCCAGCTTGGTGCGGGAACCGGCCTCACGGGCAATGGACTTGACTTCCACAGTGCCGTCGTAGATCTCGGGCACTTCCATCTCGAACAGCCGCTTCACCAGGCCGGGATGGGTGCGGGAGATCAGGACCTGGGGGCCCTTGGTGGAACGGCGGACCTCCACCACATACACCCGCAGGCGCATTCCTTCCACATACTCCTCACCCTTAACCTGCTCGCCGGCAGCCAGGAAGGCCTCGGTGGCCTCGCTGCCGGAGCCGATCCGCAGGCTGGCGGCGCCGGAGCGGGGATCGATACGGGTGACCACGCCGGTGAGGATCTCGTGCTCCTTGGAGGAGAACTCGTCGTACACCATGCCCCGCTCGGCCTCGCGCATACCCTGGATGATGACCTGACGGGCAGTCTGAGCGGCAATGCGGCCAAAGTCCCGGGTCTTGATCTCGATCCGGATCACATCACCCAGCTGGGCCTGGGGCAGCTTGCTGCGGGCAACCTCCAGGCTCATCTCGGTGCAGGGGTTATCTACCTCCTCCACCACGTCCTTCTTGACGAACATCCGGACAGTGCCGGCCTCCTCGTCGGCCTCCACCACGATATTGTCACCGGCAGTCTCGTGGTCCCGCTTATAGGCGGACACCAGGGCCTGGGTGATCTTATCCAGCATGTAGGACTTGGGGATGCCCTTTTCCTTCTCAATCAGGTTGATGGCGGCAAAAAATTCCTTGCCGTCCAGCTCATTGGTCTTCTGCGCTTTGGCATTCTTCTTCGGCATAGTTCTGTCTCCTTATCCTCAACACGGGCGGTTTCTGTCCGCCCCTACATCTTAAAACCGCACGTACAGCCGGGTCTGGGCCACGTCCTTCTTGACGAAGGTTCTGGGACCGTCGGCTGTCTCAATGGTCACGTCGCCGTTTTCATAGCCGGACAGGGTGCCCACATGGTCCTTCCGGCCGTCCACCGCCCGGTAGAGGCGGACCTCCACCTCAGCCCCCATAAAGGCGGCAAAGTGCTCCGGCTTCTTCAGGGGCCGGTCGGCGCCGGCGGAGGAGACCTCCAGCACATAGCTGCCCTCAATGGGATCGGCCTCGTCCAGCGCGTCGGACAGGGGGCGGCTCACCGCCTCACAGTCGTTAATGGAGACGCCGCCTTCCTTATCAATATAAATCCGCAGGAACCACTGTCCCGCTTCCCGCACATATTCCACGTCCCACAGGGAGCAGCCGGCAGCCTCCACCAGGGGGGCCGCCAGAGCGGATACCAGTTCCGTTACCTTGGCCATAATCCACCTCCGGCAAGGGGCTGTAAAAAATTTACATACCCCGTTTTTTCAATAAGAAAGAGCGGAGCCGTGACCCCACTCTCACCATACTTCTACTACTAACGTATGTACTATACCACAAACCGGTGTTTTGTGCAAGGGTCTGCCGTGATTTTTTCCAATCCGGTCTTTTTTATGCATTTGAGTTGACATAAGGAAACCCTCTGGTACAATAGGAATCAGATTCATTTTTTAAGGAGGTCGGAACATGGAAGGCAACAAGCAGGCCCTGGAAATTTTGGGCGAGGTAAAGAAAGCGGTGGTGGGCAAGGACAATGTGCTTGCCAAGGTACTGCTTGCCATCCTGGCCCGGGGCCACATTCTGCTGGAGGACATCCCCGGCGTAGGTAAGACCACCATGGCTCTGGCCTTTTCCAAGGCTCTGAGCCTGAAATATAACCGTGTGCAGTTCACCCCCGACGTGATGCCCTCTGACATCACCGGTTTTTCCATTTACAACAAGGCCACCGGCGCCATGGAGTATCAGCCCGGCGCGGTGCTGTGCAACCTGTTTCTGGCAGACGAGCTGAACCGGGCTACCAGCCGCACTCAGTCCGCCCTGCTGGAGGCTATGGAGGAGGGCCAGGTCACCGTGGACGGTGTGTCCCATCCGGTGCCTCAGCCCTTCCTGGTCATCGCCACCCAGAACCCGGCGGGAGCCTCGGGCACTCAGCCGCTCCCCGACTCCCAGATGGACCGGTTCATGATCCGGCTTTCCATGGGCTACCCCGCCCCGGCGGACGAGTTTGCCATGGTGCGCCGCAAGCAGGGAAACAACCCGCTGGATCAGGTGCGCCAGGTGCTGGATCTGAACAGTCTGGCCGCTCTGCGTGCCCAGGCCGACCAGGTATTTGTATCCGACCCGGTGCTGGACTATATCATTCGGCTGGTCAATGCCACCCGCAGCCACCCCATGATCGTCCAGGGCGCCAGCCCCCGTGCCTCTCTGGCCCTTACCGCCATGGCCAAGGCGGCCGCCCTGGTCTTTGGCCGGGACTTTGTCAATCCGGAGGACGTATCCATGGTGTTTGCCGACGTGGTGACACACCGGCTCATTCTCTCCCCCCGGGCAGAGGCCAACGGCAACTTCCAGCCGGCGGCGGAGATTCTCCGGCTGGTCCCGCCGCCCAAGATCGGGTAAGGCTATGGCAGGCCGTCGGATTTTATACGCCGTTTTGGTGGGCGCGGCGGTGCTCTTTCAGATCTTTTTCCGCTTTTACCTGTCCACCTTTGTATTGGTACTCATTCTGGTGCTTCCCATTCTCTCCCTGCTGCTGGCTCTGCCCGGATGGATGGGAAGCATGGCATCGGTAGTGCCCCAAGCCCCCCTGATCACAGTAGGCGGCAGCGCCCGGTTCGGCGTGCTCCTGTACCATTCCTCTTTCCTGCCCCTCATCCGCCCCCGGATCAGGCTGCGCTGGACCAATCAGCTCACCGGAGAGTCGGGGGAAAGCAAGATCACGGTAACCGCCCGGAAGCCGGCGGAACTGACGGTGACCGCCACCCACTGCGGCCGTCTGGTCTGCCAGGTGGAGAAAGCGGTCTGCTGCGACCTGCTGGGGCTCTTTCCTCTGCCGGTGCGAAAGGGCCCGGAGCGGGCTGTCCTCATTCTCCCCGCCCAGCTGGAACTTGAGGGGAAGGAGGAGCTGGCTGCCGGTGAGAACGCCGGTACGGTACTCCGCCCCCGGCCCGGCGGCGGTCCCGGCGAGGACTACGACCTGCGGGAGTACCGGGTGGGCGACCCCCTGCGGTCCGTCCACTGGAAGCTGTCCTCTAAAAAGGACGAACTGGTGGTGCGGGAGACCCTGGAACCCCAGCAGGCCGCCATTGTGGTGACCTATGACCACTTCGGTCCGTCCGAGGAGCTGGACCGCACCTTTGCCCAGCTGTGGGCTCTCTCCCGCTGGCTGCTGCAGCAGGACCGGCCCCACCACATCCAGTGGGCTTCTCCCGTCACCGGCGTGGCAGAGGACCGGGCTGTGGACAGTCCCAACGCTCTGCTGGCCTGTCTGGAGCTGGCCTTCTCCACCCCCGCACCTCTGGAGGGCCGCTCCATTCTGGACGGCGCCCTCCGGCTGCCCGGCGGCGGTAAGGTGCGTCATCTCCATGTAACGCCGGACGGCGTGGAAGGAGGGGGACGATGAAACAGCATTCCAAACGTCAGCCCCGGCCCCGGCCGGGCTGGCTGGAGCTGCTGACCGGCGGCTTCCTGCTCTTCCTGCTGTTGTCCAGCACCCTCTGGTCCTTCTCCTCTGCGGTGGGACAGTCTCTTGAGCTCACCCTTTTCCTTACAGGCTGTGTGCTTCTGTCAGTCCTGCTCACCGTTCTGTGCGCACTCCCTACCCGCTGGATGCTGGTGAGTATGGCTGCAGTACTCTGCATTGATGGTCTGGTGATATGGCAGATGTTCACCGCCATGCGGCTGGGAGAGATCACCTTCCGCTGCTCTGTGGTGAATACGGTGTGTACCAGTCTGGAGCTGGACGGTTTTATTGAGCCCATCCTCCAGCTGGCCCCCTCCGTCTGGATCAGAGCCGCAACCATTCTGGCCCTGGCCGTGGCCGCTGTTCTGGTGGTTCTGCTGGCCCTGGCGGTGATACGGTTCCCTTCTTTTTCCGCCACCTTCCTGCTCACCGCTCCCTTTGTGCTGGCTCCTCTGTGCATTTCTGTCACACCGGCCTGGCTGCCTCTGATGGTGCTCATTCTGGCCTGGTGCGTGATGGGCCTGGGGTCCCTGGCCCGGCGGTGGGACCGGGCAGGAGCCGCACGGCTCACCCTGGTCTCCTTTCCGGCGGCAGCTCTGCTGCTGCTCCTGCTCAACGCCGCCATGCCCCAATCCACCTATCAACGGCCTCAGTGGGCAGACGACGCCCTGGACTCCATCAACAACTGGGCTTCCCATCTGAACATCACCCTTTTTAACGGCAAAGGCCCCTTCGGATTTGGCAGCGGCGGCTCCTTTACCAATGCCGACGGCAAAGTGTCCCTGGACGACGCCGGGCCCCTGAACTTCTCCGGCCGGACGGTGCTGGAGGTGGACACCGACCTGCGGGGCCGGATCTATCTGCGGGGCTTCTCCAGCGCGGTATACGACAGCGACGGCTGGGGGCCGCTGGCGGAATCGGACTATCACGACCTGGGCGTCTTCCATTACCCCATTGGTGAGGTTTCCGGTCAGTTTTCCCTCTCCGACCTATCCAATGCTTTGGGCGGCTACCAGCCTATGAACTTCCCCGCCCTGGCTGATCGAAACGCCTTCCCCAGCCATCAATATGCCAAGGTCACGGTCCGCAATGTAGGGGCTGACCCTGGTTATGTGTACGTTCCCTATCACATCCTGTCCCAGCCCAACGAGCTCAGTGGCACCAAGTTCATGTACGACTCCTATCTGGCCCGAGGGGAGGATGTGTGGACCCATACGCTGTACGTCCAGCCCGGCTGCTCCCCCGATTCCGGGGCGGCGCTGCCGGTGGAGGCCCGGCAGGCGGAGGAGCGTTATCAGGCCTTTGTCTACGACAATTATCTGACCATTCCCGACTCTCCCGCGCTGTGGGATGCCATGGTAGAGGCCACCGACCAGTTCTGGCCCCAGGTCATGGAGGCCTGCGACAGCAGGGAAATAACCAGTACCCCCGATTTCTCCTACGGCATTACCTCGGAGAACGGTATTCCTGACCTCACAAAATCGGATATCAACCTGATCCATCTTTGGACTATGGAGAGCGCCCAGGCCATCGCCGATTATCTGGCCTCCATCACTCAGTATGATCCCAACACCCCCGCCACCCCGGAGGGAGAGGATTTCGTCACCTATTTCCTCACCGAGAGTCACCGGGGCTACTGTATGCACTATGCCAGTGCCGCCACCCTCATGCTGCGGGCTATGGGTATCCCCGCCCGGTATGTCACCGGCTATGTGGCCGACGTACCCTCCTCCGGCCATGTGAATGTCCCAGATTCCGCCGCCCACGCCTGGGTGGAGGTCTATATTCCCGGCTACGGCTGGGAGCCGGTGGAGGTCACCCCCGCCTATGCCGGCAGCAATCCCGGCCAGAGCGGCACGGCCACCCCCACGCCTACCCCCACCGCAACACCTACC